>JAGOBX010000573.1 GCA_017999075.1 Candidatus Babelota bacterium
TCAATAAATTTTTTTTGAACCGAAGGTGAAGAAATTTCAGACCCCTTAACAGAATATGTCTTCCCGTTTTCAGAAATATCTGTGGCCAGACGGATATGTCCCAATTCAACGCTTCCATGTTTTTCAATTATTTCAATTATTTCCCTTAACGGAACTTCAATATATTTCAATTCGCTCGATATCAATGTCATATTATTTATTTTTCCCCTTGATATATTCAGGTTTCAACGGAAGAGTAAAATAAAAAATATTTCCGTTCTTTTTTTCAGATATTACTCCTATTTTTCCATTGTGGTGTTTTATTATATTATTACATATAGCCAATCCTAATCCATCTCCAGGCTGATCAAATAAACTTGATAATCTGTAATAAGGCCTGAAAATCATTTTTCTATACTGAACAGGAATCGGCGCGCTTTCACTTTCAACTGAAAACCAAACAAACCCGTTTTTCAACATTTTATAATTGCAGTTTATCTCACTGTTATCAGGTGAATATTTCACTGCGTTATTAATAAGATTGTCTATAACTTCGTTTATAAGAAAACCATTTCCAAAAACCTTAATTTTATCCGGAATACCTATTTTCAGTTTTATATTCTTTTTAACCATCAAATCTTTATAAAATAATACGACATTATCAAATAACTGCCGTATAATTATAGGTTGAGCATCAATAATTTCAGCTTCATATCTTGATAATTTAATACTGTTATCTATAAAAACATTTAATTCTTCAAGAATCCGTTTTATAGTTTCAAACGATTTCAGCAAATCTTCATTATTAATTTTGTTGCCTTTAATTCTATCAATCCATAAATTCGCATATGTAATAATAGGAGACAAATAATTACTGAATTTGTGGGTAATGGTATGAGTCATATTTCTTATTATTTTATTATCCTCTTCAAGCTGCCTCGTTTTCAATTTTATCTGATTCTGAAAATTTAATCTGTCAGTAATATCGCTTAACATAATATTTAATCTGATAATTTTATTGTTAATATCTTTAAAAGAATTAATTATAAGGCCTGCTTTAATAATTCTTCCTGTTTTATGTCTTATTTTTATTACAACATCTTTTATATAATTCTTTTCAGGATCAGATTCAAGAGTTTTTACGATTCCCCGAAAATCTTTTTTGTTAAACCAAATAGGTAGTTTATATAAAAAAGTATCTTTAATATCTCTAAACTGGTATCCGGTAATATGTTCAAAAGACTGGTTGTTTTCAATAAGCTGCAATCCGTTATTTTTTTTGGCAAATATCATAACTCCGTTACTGAAAAAATTAAACACATCAGCCATTATATTCATTTTTTTCTGCACTATTACGCGTTCTGTTATATCTTCAAAATTTATAAATATACGTAAAGGTTTTTCAGATAATATCACTGACGTCAGATTTAAATATAATGTTTCTTTTCTTTTCCGCAATTTTATTAAAAAATTTTCAATTTTATTTCTCAACTCAAGAAGATAAAAAAAACTTTCAAAAGATTTTTTTGATTGTTTGAAAAATTCATTAAAATTTCTGCAATTCAAATTTTTTAAAAGTTCATCAAATCTACTATTGCAGCATATTATAGAATATTTATTTGATTGTTTTTTTTCAATAAGGCATATTGGGACAGGATATAAGGATATTAACTGTTCAATAGATTTATCTACATTGGTTTTATTAGTAGATTCAACCATAATTTTCCATTATGATTTTCAATAAAAAACAGGGAATTTAATCCCGTTTTTTATTGAACTCCGCCTGCATATTTCTTTAAAATCGCTATTAGAGTTTGTGAAACATCGGTTGGTTTAAACGGTTTCACTACAAAATGTTTCGAACCTAACATTATAGCCTGTTTAACTATAGTTTCATGTCCAATAGCAGTAACCATAACTACCAAAGCATTTTTGTCTATCTCAATAATTTTCCGGAGCGCTTCAACACCGTTTAAAACCGGCATTGTTATATCCATTGTTACTAAATCAGGCTGGTGTGTTTGATACATTTCTACAGCCTGCTCTCCATTTTCAGCTTCAGCCACTACCTCTCCGCCAATCTGCTGTACAATCCTAACTACCTGTTTTCTCATAAACTGCGAATCATCGGTAACAAGAAATTTAAATGGCGTACCATCAGGCTTCTTTATCGGTTGGATTCCGCCTTCCATAAAATATATCCTCCTGAAATTACTCCGTTATTTTATATTTGCTTTAACTTTTTGAATCAATAAATTATAATCAAAAGGCTTTTTCAAATAATCAACCGCCCTAATTTTAGTCACTGCAGATTTTATTTCAGATTCTTCTTTTGCAGACATGATTATTATAGGAACGCCTTCTATAATTTCTTTTTTTTGAAAAACCTGTGCCACAATATCTCCGTCAAGATCTGGCAGATTTAAATCCAACAATATGAGTCCTGGTTTCTCATTCACTATATCATTAACTACTTCTATACCAGTACTCCCTCCTAAAACTTTAAACCCCTCTTTTTCCAAATGTACTTTGACGGTTTCCAATAAATCAACGTCATCTTCAATTATTATTATTTTTTTATTCATTAGCAGGCGCCTCCTAAATTTTTATTATATTGATTCATTTTTTCAATTGCGCTCAATTTATAAAC
>JAGOBX010000574.1 GCA_017999075.1 Candidatus Babelota bacterium
AATAATAATTTGAAAACATATATTGATGACACAGACTGTAAACTTGAAAATGTAGTTGCTGAAATAATTAAAAGACGGCCTTCTACTCTGGAAGATTTGAAATCAGCCACAGGTTTTCAGAATTCAACAATAGAAACTTTTTTGAAAAAACTTGAAGAAACTAATCCGTTTTTGGATATAGAAATAAAAAACGGGTATAAATTTTATTTTTTAAAACAAAAATAATAATAAATAAATTTTATTTGAATATATTCATGGCAATAGTTAAAAATACAGCGAAAAATGGCGCATCCTTGAAAATTTATTTTTGGTTTTATTAAGCAGTAAATCAAGGACTGTAGTTTTTTTTACTATAATATTTACGTCGCAGGTGGCTCCCTTCTGCAGGTATATTTTTTTATTGTTTTTTTTGTAATACGGACAATCAAGTTTAATCTCGACATTGATAAATGAAATTAAAGAATCCATAGCGTTCGGAGAACCTAAAGATTCCAGCGAAAATTGCGATTGTGAAAAAGAACTGAATTCGGGCTGCGATATGACCGGACTGATTTTTATTACAGAACCATAAAATATTCCGTAATTTAAATATGGCAACGCGTTAAAAAATATATGAACTCTTTGTCCTATTTTTATATCCGGCAGCGATTGTTCTTCAATTTTAGCTTTTACTATGATTGTTTCAGTATCTCCTATTTCCAATAATGTTTCCCCAGGTAAGAAAGAACTTTCTTTTAATAGATGAACGTCGTTGGTCAAAACATATCCCGATGCCGGACTTAATAAAGCAGTCCATTTTTTCCGTGCTGAAATTAATGAAGATTCGCTTTCAATTGATTTCAATACTTCGCGCAACTGTTGAATTTCAAGTTCTTTAACCTTAATATAATCTTTTTTTGAAACGGCAGATTCATAATATTTTTTTGCGCTTTCATTTTTTAGCCGGAGTTCTTCAATATCCTCTCCTGAATATTTTTTTTTAGCAAGCTGAAGTTTATTATTAAGTTTTTCAAGTTCGCGTTCAAGTAATAAATATGATAATTCCAGTTCTTTATATTCCTGTTCCGCCACAGCGTTTTTATTAAATAATAATTTATATTTTTTGGATTTTTCTTTTAAGTCGTCCCGTTTAATTTTTGTTTGTTCAACTTCTTTTTCAATTATCTCAATTTCTTCGCTGCGGCTTCCCCCGTTTAGCGCCTTTATATAATTTAATTTGGCAATATTCAAATTATCGTAAGCTATTCCTATCTCCTGAATCAGTTCGTCTGAAAATGTTTTTTTTTCATCTTCAGCCGCTTTGATTTTAAGAATTATTTCTTCCCGTTCCGCCGCGGCTTGAGTTAATAAAGTATTAATTGACATATCGTCTATATATCCTATTATGTCGCCTTTGTTTATATAAGAACCTTCGTTTACATTAATTTCCTTTAAAATGCCCATTTCTTTAATTTTAACTAACGCATAGTTTGCAGGCATAGCTTTTCCGGTTCCGTTAATAGTCATATCAATTTTTAAAAAGCAGATTAATATGAAAATTAAAATCAGAAATGAGACAGTTAATATTACAATAATTCGCGGAATACGTTTGATATATTTGTTCACGGGAAATTTATTGATTTTCATTTTAATCAATCTCCGAGTTTAATAATTTTTTGAAATTTAGATTTTCTTTAATTAAATTGTTATAATCGGAATATCCCGAAATAATTCCGTTTTCGATAAATAATATTTTATCGCAAAATTGCAAAGAACTGATTCTATGTGAAATTAAAATTATTTTCATATCCGGAAAATTTGATTTTAAACTCCGCATAATAAATGATTCTTTTTCCGGTTCAATATTTGAAAATCCTTCGTCAATAATCAATATTTCCGGTTTTTTTGCCAAAGCTCTGCTTAATAATAATCTGAATTTTTGACCGCCTGAAATGTTTTTTCCATTTTCTTCAATTTTGAAATCAATGACGGATTCATAGTCTTCAAATTCAAATCCCGTAATTTCCAGCACTTTTATTATTTCAGAATCTTTTATAGATAAAGATATAAGTTTGAAATTATCTTTTATCGAACCTTCGAATAAAATATCATTTTGTAAAACGGAACTGATTTTTTTTCGTAATTGTCCGGTTGATATTTTTTCTATTGGAACGCCGTTTATCAAAATTGTTCCGGCTGTGCAAAGATTTAATTTGCATAACAGATTAATCATCGTGGATTTTCCGCAACCGCTTTTCCCTGCAATTCCAGTAATTTTTTTCCCGTCAATTTTAAAAGAACATCCCGAAAGAACCGGATTATCAGTGTCGTATTCAAAATATACTTTATCGAATTCTATTATATCAATTTTTTCTATTATAACCGGATTTACCGGCTCAACCGGAGGTTTTATATCGTAGACCTCGAAAAAACGCTGAGCTCTTATTATGCCTCGTTGAATTTCAGGTCCTAATGACAGCATCTGTTTTACAGGATTTAATAAATATCCGGCAAGCAGTCCGAACATTATTAATTCGCCTATAGTCAAATCTCCTATAAGTATTCTGGATACCGCATACCATGTGAAAATCATTCCTGATATTATAGCGGCTATAGCAATGATAAATTCAAATCCGTTTGTTATAGCCGT
>JAGOBX010000575.1 GCA_017999075.1 Candidatus Babelota bacterium
CAATAATATAGTCAATAGAACTTTCAATCGTTATTCCAAACAGCATGGCGAAAAGTAAAATTATTTATGGCCACGAGAAAAACTTTACGCTCCAGTTTTTTGGTTTAACAATTTTTCTACTTTTTCAAGGTTGGCAATAGCATCTTTATAATTTTCTTTTAAGTTAATTGCTTTTTCATAATATTTCTTAGCTTCATTATAATTTTTATAATATTCAAAATAAATTTCCCCAAGATTGTTTAATGCTTCAGGATAATACTGTTCAATTTCAGCAGCTTTTCTAAAATATTTTTCAGCTTCCTTATAATTTTTCTGATAATAATACAAAACTCCAAGATTATTATATGCAAAATGATAATCAGGTTTTAATTCTATAGATTTTTTAAAATATTTTTCAGCATTAGGATACTTTCCGATTCTACGATTAATAATACCCATATTATTACTGATAATAAAATCGTATTTATCAGTTAATTTATAAAGTTTCTGGTAAGTTTCTGAAATTTTATCATATCTTTGTTTTTCAAAATATAAATACGCAAGAGTAAAATAATGTTCGTACAATACAGGATATAATTTTATCAAATTTTCATAAATCTCAATCGATTTATCATTTTTTTTCATTAAAAAATATGTTCTTCCAAGATTTTCCATTAATCCAGGATCGTATTTATTCGCTTTCAATCCAGCCAGAAAATCTTGTTCAGCCAAATCAAGATATCCGTTTGACAATAAAATACAACCTCTGTTATTCAGAGCTGTTGTAGCGTTCGGATAATTTTCAATTACATCATTCCAGAGATTAATGCTTGTTTTCCAGACTCCGCATCTATAACTATTTATTTTATATGCAGAATAAAAAGAAAATATAAATATAAAAACAGTCATACAATAAAATAATCCTGTTTTATTTTTGTTAAACAGATATATCAAAAATACTGTAATACCCCAAAAAATTCCTATTGATGCCAAATAAGTATATCTGTCAGCCACAAGAGCAGGTCCAGTCATTTTAATCTGAATAACAGTTAAAAATGAAAAAATGAAAAAAAACCAGCCAAAAAAAAGATGTCTTGTATATTTAAGCGAATAAAATATTAAAAGAAAAATAATCGGAGTTATAATATGAGAATAAACAATTTCAAAATAAGGAGGATATGGATAAAGCGCAGACAGTTTTACAGGTATCAGAAGTTTTGTAAAATAAAATAAAATTACATACATCGGGTATTTTATATTTTCTTTTATCATATAATAAGTCAATGGCGGCGGATTTTTTAATTCTGCATCAACGAGTTTAGGAGATCCTATCCCGAATTGTATTTTCATATACAGTTCTTTATCAGGATGACCTAATTTCCCGCCAAGTATGATGAGATAGAAAAAAAACATACAGATTAAAATATACGGTATTTTATCAAACAAGCTTTTTTTTGAAATCGGCCTTCTTATTACAAAATCTGCGGCAAAAACCATTAAAAAAAATGATATGCTCATTGGTTTTGACATATTCGACAAAACTATAAAAATCAAAGATGCTATATAATATTTCCAGTTTTTTTTTAAAACATATAAAAGATAAAAAATAAGAGACAGCAGCAAAAAAAATCCATAAAGCTGATCTTTTCTTTCGGCAACCCATACAACGGATTCAGTATGCATTGGATGCAGAGCAAAAAGCAGAGACACTATAACGCCATTAAAAAAAGGAACATAGAACTTAAATTTAAAAAATGATATATATTTTTCTCTGTAATTTTTTTGAAAATACGATAATAAAAAAATCAAACAAAAAACAAGGTTAGAATTAAAAATATGAAGAATAATATTATTCAGATGATAAAGCCATGGTTTCAATTTGACAAAATAATAATCTATGGCAAAAGAAAAAATTACTACAGGTTTGTATAAATCAAGATGAAAAGAAGTAAAAATATTTTTTATTGAATTGAATGATAATTCTCGTATATACGGATTGTCTCTTACATAATTTTGATCATCCCAACCGACAAAATCATTATAAATAGCAGGATAATACGATAAAAAAATTATTATTGAAAGAAAAACAATCCAAAAAATATAATATTTTTTATTCATTAAATTATTTATTTGCTTTTGTTTTATTTTATTCGCGGAAAAAAAATTTCCCCGCTAATTTACGCGAATCTACGCTAATAATAATATAGTTATAAAAATATATCTAATATGCATTCAATTTATTTATTACTTTATTCTTTTATTGTTTTTGTTTCTTTATTCGCGATAATTCGCGGGAATTCGCGGGAGAAAAATTTCCCCGCTAATTTACGCGAATCTACGCTAATAAGTCATTGCAAACCTTTTCCATTCCAATTTTTCTTTACAACCAAAATTTATTAATAACCCCACTTTATACTTCGTAATATTCAAATAATTCAGCATTATACTTTCTTCTATTTTAGTCAATTTTTCCATCACTTTTATTTCACTGACAATTTTTGATTCAATAACTAAATCCGGTTTATAGCATTTTTTTAAAATTATACCTTTATAATCAATTTTTAATTCTTTCTGACTTTCATAAACAATATTTTTTTTCTTCAATTCAATTTCCATGGCTTCCTGATATACAGCTTCAAGAAACCCAG
>JAGOBX010000576.1 GCA_017999075.1 Candidatus Babelota bacterium
AAATATTAATAGAAATGCAGCTTTACAACAAATAACAAAAGAAAAAAAAATTAATATTCGCCTGACAGCATTTGATTATGATATGATAAAATCTAAAGCAATTGACGAAGGATTACCATATCAAAGTTTAATTTCGAGTTTAATCCATAAATATGTTAAAAATGAATTGGTCGAGAAAAATCAAATCAAAATTTTATTAAATGAGTTGTAAGCGATATAAAAAAAATAGACACAATCGGCTAACTTCATCCTGTCCCTCGTGCATCAGAGATCTGCGAGCGGGAGGACGGACAGGACGTGCCCTTATCTGCCATTAATTCCTAATATTTCGAAGGAAATTATAACGGCGGCATCAATGTAAAAAGTATTTTATATAAAATAATGAACTATATTGGAGGAACACAAAATGAGCGATAAAGAACAGAATATTCACGATTTTGATATTACATTAATTTGTGAATATTTTTCAAGTATGGATCGGCAAGGTCCAGGAAGCAAGGAAACAACAATAAAAGCTTTGAGTTTTATTGATAATATAGACGAAAAATTAAACATCGTTGATCTTGGTTGTGGTTCTGGAAATCAGACTATAGTTTTGGCACAAAATACTCAAGGGAATATAACAGCTATTGATTTATTCCCTGGTTTTATCAACAAACTAAATGACAATGCACAAAAATTGAATCTTCAAAGCAGAGTTAAAGGCGTTATTGGTTCAATGGATAAACTTGATTTTCAATTAAATGAATTAGACCTTATTTGGAGCGAAGGAGCAATATATAATATAGGTTTTGAAAAAGGCATGAATTATTGGAATAAGTTTTTGAAAAAAGGTGGTTATGTTGCTGTTAGTGAAGCATCATGGTTTACAGAAGAACGGCCAAAAGAAATATTTGAGTTTTGGAATGAAGCATATCCTGAAATAGACACTATTCCAAATAAAATTGCTCAAATGCAAAAAGCAGGATATATTGTGACTGCATCATTCATATTACCTGAGGTTTGCTGGACTGAAAATTTCTTTAAACCAGCAATAACAGCACAAAAAATATTTTTGGATAAATACAAAGGTAATAAATCAGCCGAAGAATTTATAAAATACGAAAAACATCATGCCTTACTTTATGATAAATATAAAGATTTTTATGGGTATGTATTTTATATTGGGAAGAAAATATAGAAGGTTTGTCATCATCCGTGCTGTGCTGATGGCTAATGTAACTGAATCAACGGCATATAACTTTTTCGGTTTTTTGATTGTACTTCTCATAAAAAGCCGTGCCCGATAAATATACTGGATAATAATTTTTATTTTGTAAACTAATTATTTCAAAGCATAATAATCTCTGAAATCCCATGGAAAATCAATAAATATAATATAATATTTAGAGAAATGCTCTTGACATAATGATGTAACTGATATAAAATTTTAAAAAATATTATTATATAAAATAAAATGAAAATAAAAAATAAGAATATTGTAATAACTGGCGGCGCAGGTTTTATAGGGACCAATGCTGTAAATTATTTTGCGAAGAACAATAATGTCACGGTTATTGATAATTTATCAAGAACAGGGACCAAATATAATTTGCAATATCTTAAAAAAAAATTTGATATAGAATTTTATAAAATTGATGTATCTGACAAAAAAACTCTTTCAAACTTTTTTAAGACCCGGAAAAAAACAGATATTGTGCTGCATCTTGCCGGACAAGTTGCGGTAACAACTTCAATAGTAAATCCTTATGAAGATTTTATTACTAATTCTGCTGGAACTTTAAATTTGCTTGAATCATTGCGGGAAAATAAAATAAAACCTGTTGTTATTTATTCATCAACTAATAAAGTTTATGGAAACCTTTCGTTTATTCCTGTGAAAGAACTTAAAACACGCTATATTTTTAAAAATTTGAATTGTAAAGGAGTCAGGGAAACTGAAAACCTTGATTTTTATTCTCCGTACGGATGTTCAAAAGGATCTGCTGATCAGTATGTGAAAGATTACTGTAGAATTTATGGGATACCTACAATAGTATTCAGGCAATCCTGCATATACGGAGATTTTCAATATGGAGTTGAAGATCAGGGATGGGCTGCATGGTTTATGGCTGCTTTGCTGTTGAATAAAAAAATCAGAATTTATGGAACCGGAAAACAAGTAAGAGATATTTTATACATATCAGATTTGATTGATGCATATAAAAAATCAATAGAACAGATTAATGATACAGCCGGAAGCGTATTTAATATCGGCGGAGGAATTGAAAATGCAGTATCAATAATTGAATATTTAAATTACATTTTTGAAAAATATAATTTGAATTCAGAATTGGAATTTAATGATTGGAGACAAGGAGATCAGCAGATTTACATAAGTAATAATTCTAAATTTTCTGAATTGACAAATTGGACTCCTGAAATCTCTTATCACGACGGGATAGATCGGTTATATAAGTGGCTCAAATCAAATTTAAGACTTTTGTTAAAAATAATATAATTAAATTAATTGATATGATGGAATAATTATGAGATTTTTATTGTGTTTTATGCTTGTGCTGATGATTAATTTTTCTGCTGTTCTGGCTGAAGAAGATTTGAACAGGATATATG
>JAGOBX010000063.1 GCA_017999075.1 Candidatus Babelota bacterium
ATATTAATATCATACCCTCCATGAAATTTTAATAACAATCCAATTGATGACGCTGTTATCCCTTTCCCTATACCTGATATAATCCCTCCAGTAATGATAATATATTTCATTTTTAATATATATATTTTATTTTCAGGAGAATAATTTTTTACAGGATAAAAACTATGCCAAATAATTTCCGGTCTGGTCATATCAACGCAAAATTGTTCTATAGAAAACAAAGAATAATTTATTTTATTATTTTTTATAAAATCCAGGTATTTTTTATATTCCGGAGGATACGGAAATAATCCAAAAGAAATAATCCAGTCAGGGGCAATTTTTCTGGAATAAATATATTCCGGAATTTTATTTTTTTGAGAAATCAATATATGTTGATTATCTTCGGATAAAGAACCGCAAAACAACAGATTTTCATCAAAATAAAAAAATATTGGTGCTACGCAATATTCAGGTCTAATAAGTATTGTTTCAGATTTTTTTATATTTTTTTCAATAAAATCTATTACTGACTCAGTGGGGGTTATATATTTATGCGTAATTTCATATATGTAATCAAATAAGAAAAAACGTACATTTTCTGATCTGTATGAAGGAATTAGAGTGAAGTAATTTGTAGATATGGAAATTATTAATATTATTATAGCAAATATGCGGTTTATTTCAAATATCCTTGAAGTAATATATCCTATTAAAAAACAAAAAAAAGGAAATAGCCCGACAGCATATCTTATGTCAGCAAATAATGTTTCCTTATAAGGCTGAGGAGAAAGCCATGATAAAAATACAGTAGAGAACAAAATAAATATGATTATTAGTAAAATTTTTTTATTTAATATGAATTTCAACAAATTTTTTTCAGTTTTTTCAATAAAAACAAAAGGAAGTAATATAATGAATATCGCTTGAAAAAAAGAAAAGGTATTATAATCACGTAAATACCATACAAAAAGATAAAATGCATTTTCAAGGCGTTCCATAGAAAAAAACGGAATTGATACTGAATTCCATGGTTTCCCGTACAACAAATAAGGCAGCCCTGAAATTATCGACACAATCCCTCCGAAAATTATTCCTTTAAACTTTTCCTTTTCAAACTCTAAAATAATATGACTGAAAAACAAACCGGTAAAAAAAGCAAAAAATATAAAATAATTACTGTAAAAAAATAAAATGCAGGAGAGAGTGAACAACAGCAATGATTTTTTATTTTTTATTGAAATAAAGGTATACGAATAAAACATAAGAATACAAGATATTATAACTAATGAATAATATCTGCATTGTCTCGTAAATAACAAAAAAGAAGGTGAAAAAATTAAATACAAGGAAGAAATTACTGCAACCAATTTTTTATCTGAATAGCTCAGTATGAATTTATAAAAAAAATAAATTGAAACTATTCCTGTTAAAACAAATAAAAATCTTCCTGCAAATACTGTTTTGCCAAAAATTTTAAAAGCTAATGCAGTAACATAAAATTGGAGCCATGGAGATGATTTATTCACCATTTCTGAATTTAAATGAAGCCCATCTCTATATGCGTAAAGATTTTTTCCGTTCCAGCCTGAAGGTAATCCTGATTTTAAAATATTTTTAGCATATATTGCAGTATCAGCCTCATCTTCCCAAAAATAATTGTTATCCAATCCCCATAACAGCAATACGCTTGATATTAGACAAAAAAATAAGGGAACAATATTATTTTTAATCACATTTATCAACATATTGACATATTTGTATATTTAAATTTGAAACATGCAATAAAGTAATATTTTTGATCAATAAAACTCGGTGAAGATTTTTGTGTTTTCCGGAGAAAGTTTTATATTATAATAATCAGCTAAGATTTTATTTAATACCATTTTTGTTTTTTGAGCTTTTGTAACAGGAATTTTTTCCGGTTTTTCACCTGCTAATATTCTGACAGCTTTGTTAACTGCTTCTTTAGCGCAATCATAATAATCTCTTGAAGCTGCGGCAACTGCAAATCCTTTTTTAACATTCTGAGATCCGAAACAGAAAAGAGGAATTTTAGTTTTTTGGGAAGCATGGGAAATTGAAACAAATGCCGAACCTGTTAAATTGTCAATTATCTGGCATAAAACATCAATATCTTTTTCACAAAGTGCTGATGCAGCTTCAGGAATATCTGAAGGAGAATTTATAGGAACACCTATAAGCTCAATGGAATGTGAAGCAAGTATTTCTGAAAATTTTTTATAATACAGAGTAGAATCTGTTTCCGAAGGAGTAAACAAAGTTCCAATTTTTTTTACGTTCGGATAAAAATTTTTTATTATTTTTATTGCAGCCTCAAAATCAGTAATTGTACATATTCCTGTTACATTAGGTAAATGTTCTTCAAATGATTTTCCTATTCCTGCTTCAATTGGATTTCCTGCATTTGTAAATATTATTGGCTTATTCTTAATTTTTTTTATAGCAATTTGAAGCGACGGTGGGGTTATTGCAAATATCAGATCATAATCGCTTTGAGCAAATAAATCAGCAGCGCTATTTAATACAGACATATCTCCCTGTGCATTTTTAATATCAATAAAGCAATCTGCTGTAAGACTATTTTCTTTTAATCCATCAAGTATTCCCCGCTCAGCTTCTTCTGTATATAATGAATTTACATAATCTAAAACTCCTATTTTTATTTTTTTATTATTTGATTCATTCCCGCTGCAGGAAAACAATAAAAAAACAATAGAAAAATTAATTATTAAAAAAAATTTTTTTGTTTTTATTGAGGCAAGTCTTGTCGATAAATTCAAATTTAAAATTATATTTTTCATATTGAGCAAAATATAATATTATTTATATTTAGTCAAACTAATTTTTTTAAATAATAAATAAAAAAATACTGGTATCTGAAGACTTCTTAAAATATGAATTAGTATTTTATTGTTTTATTTTTTTATTGCATTTTATATATATTCAAGCAAAATACATAAAATATAAAAATTAAATAAATACTAATTCTAAAATACAATACAACTATGATCAATAAAATTTCAGGAATACTTGAAGAAACAGGCGAAACTCATATTTCTATTAACTGTTCAGGGATATCTTATTCAATTTCAGTACCCGGCGGATTTTTAGAACACATAAAAACAAAAAAAAAATCAGGAGACGAATTATCCTTATTCACAATTTATTACATTGAAAACGGTATAGGGGGTTCAGCTCTTCATCCAAAGCTTATAGGTTTCAGTTCTCCTATAGAGCGTGAATTTTTTGAAAAATATACAACCGTAAAAGGGCTAGGAATAAAAAGCGCATTAAAATCTTTAGTAATATCAGTAAAGAATTTGGCTAAAGCAATTGAAAATGGAGATATCGGCATAATAAAAAAACTTCCCGGAATCGGCGCAAGAACAGCAGAAAAAATTATTGCTGAATTAAAAGGAAGAGTTGCTAAATACGCATTGTTAAAAGAAGAGGAAAAACCTTATTCAGAAAAAATATCAACATCTTTAAATTCAACTGATGAAGAATATTTAGCTAAAAATCAAATTGAAGAAGAAATAAACCAAGTTTTATCTGAACTGGGTTATTCAAAATCTGAAATTTCCGAATTAATAAAAAAAGTTTATATGAAAAATATTCGGATCGAAAATACAGAACAGGCAATACAGGAAATTTTCAAACAGACAAAAGAAAATAAAAAATAATATTAAAAAAATTATTTTAAAATATTTTTTTTTAACAATTCTTTTTCTGCAGCGCCTATTATTCCATCTCCGTTTATATCCAATTCCATTTTTACCTGTCCAAAAAATTTTTTTATTAGCGCGGCATCAAGAATATTCAATTGCCCGTCACGAAAAAAATCTCCTGCTGAAAGATATAATGAATCGCTTATTGAGACAGAACTGTCGATCCTAATTTGAAATTCATAAGGCAAATAAAGAGATTTTGTTATTACTATATTAAAAGTATCGGGATATAAAATTCTAATATAAAAACGTCCGTCAGTATCAGTAAACGAAGAATAAAATTCCGTGTCATTAAGTATATTGACTGCCGCTTCCGAAAAATTAATTTTACCTTCAAGTTCAACAATTCCTGATACAATTATTCCCGGCGTCAAAAAAATCGTATCATAATCAATTCTGTCAAAAACATCTTTAATCTTAATTGTTATAGTCTCATTTTCAATATTCAGCGGAACAGTGCAGTTCCAAGCATTATTCGTTAGAGCAATGCTATCAAACAAAACATCATTTATATAAATATTTATCGAATCACTGGTTTTCATATTTGAAACTGTCCCTGATATTTCAACAATTTTAGACGTAGTATCATAAAATTGATTGCTTAATGCCGGATATAAAATAAAAATATCCGGATAACCATAATATCCTGCAATAATATAATCACTGCACGTCAACCCGGACTTCAAATACAATACAGCACTAACAGTATCGCATATCCCGGTCAAACACGCAGTCCCCTGCCAGTTCCCGCTATTTTGATATATGGTTATTGAATCCTGAAATGCACCATTAACATATATCCACAATGTATCATTTTCCGTCATTCCCAATGTAGTACCTTTTATTATTATGGTTCTATTAAAAGTATCGTAATGATTTTCAGGATAAGTAATCGAAACAGAAATATCCGGTAAATACCGGACTGTAATTACATCAGTGTCCATTCTGCCGAATTTGTCAGTTAAAACAGCATATAAACTGTCAGCTTGATTCACCAAAAAAACCGTTCCGCTAAAGTTCCCGTTACGAACAGTTAAAACAATTTCAGTATTAGCTACATTATTAACATACAACGTTACAGTATCATAAATTCCGCTTCCTGAAGTTGTTCCTCTTATTTCTATAATTTGAATTAAAGTATCAATAAAATCGTCAGCAGGGTAAGTTATTTGTATATCAGGTAAAGAAAAATAATTAATCACAACAGTATCATACAATTCATCTCCGAATTTGTTTGTAAGTTTTGATATTATATAATTCACATTTTCAGAAACATTTATCGTATCATTCCATAAAAAATTATTTGACTGTACAATAATATTTTTTTGATATGTATTGTTAATAAACAATTCTATTGTATCTCCTGAAAAAGTATTAACTGTTGTTCCTGAAATATTTATTGATGGAGAAATTGTATCGATATTATTATTGGGTTCCAAAATCACTATATCTGATACTCCGTAAAAATTAACTGTAATACTATCCCATTTTATTCTATCAAACTGATCTGTTAATTTCACCGCAAAACTTTCGCCTGTATTATTAACATTAGCATTTAACACCCATGTTTCATTTTTTTCCCATATATAATAAACATCCTGCCGGGCCGTATAATCTCCGTTTATAAAAAGCTCCACTTTATCGGGCCCATTGACTCCAAATGTAGTTCCAGTCAACACAAAATTATTAATATTAGTATCAAAATTATTAACAGGATAAGTTATGGAAAAAAATATGTCCGAAAAATAATTCACAATAATAGTATCCGAATTTAATCCGCTCCACTTAGACGTTATTTCTGCAGTCATAGAGTCATTTATTCCTGTAATCATTGAAGTTCCTATCCAATCACCATTCAAAGAAACGATATTATAATTTGATTGAAAAATTCCGTTAATAAAAATATTAACCGTATCGCCGGGTCTGGCATTATAGGTGGTTCCTGCAACATTAACAAACCTGGCAATAGAATCATATTCCATCCATGGTTCGGTTATTCCTATAGACACATTTCCATAATAATTTAATATAATAGTATCGTAAACATTTCTGCCGAATCTGTCCGTCAACCTGGCAATTATGCTGTCTCCCTGATTATTCAGCGAAACAGTTCCGCTCCATTGAGAATCCGATTCTGTAATAAAAATAGTATTTTGAAGTAATTCGTTTACAAAAAGTAAAATAGTATCTCCCTGAAATGAAAATATCGATGTTCCTGAAATTATAATTGATTGTACATTGGTTTCAAAATTATCCGAAGGAGATGTTATATTTAATAATTGCTGCGGGAAATAATTTATATAAACAGTATCATATCCAAATCTCCCGAACCTGTCTTCAAGTCGGACTGTTATAGTATCTTTAAATGAACCGCTAAGAGAAACAGTGCCTGAAAAGTTTCCGTCTAATGCCTGAATAATATAAACTGATTGTTCAATCGAATTCATAAAAATTGTTACAGTTCCACCGCGGTCAGTGCCAAGCGTAGTACCTGAAACTGTAATATTCGTAATATATGTATCAGCATCATTTTCAGGCATCAAAATTTTAACAAGAGGCACAGGATAATAATGCACAGTAATAAAATCCGAATCCATTCTGCTGAATTTATCATAAACAAATACCCTGACAGTATCTCCGTAATCAGATAAAACTATCGTATCATAATATTGTTCATTTAAGGAAGAAAGAATAATGGTATCACAAGAAACAGTTTCTCCATTATCATTTAAAATAATTAATGTATCCCCTTCTTCTGTTCCAAAGGTGCGTATATCAAAGTATAGCGGATAAATTACGGAATCATATTGAGTGAATATCATATCAAGCGAAATATTCAACGGTTCAAAATAATTCACATATATTGTTTCAGAAGAAATTCTTGACTGGGAACCTATTATTGCAGGATGTTCAAACAAATAAACTGAAACAGCGCTCGAAATTCCAGAAACATTTACTGATAAATTAAAACTATCATCAGGATATTTTAAAATATATTGAGTTTCAACAGAACCGTCAACAAATACCGTTAAAGTATCCCCTGGCCATGAATTCAAAGTAGTTCCTGAAATAATAATGTTCTGATTGTAAGTATCATAATTAGTTTGAGGAAATAAAATCAAAACATCCGGTGCCGATGTAGTATTAAAAAAGCCTGCTGTATGTGTTTCTCCGTTTGTTGTATTGCTCGATTCCCAGTTTAAACTTGTATAATCAAAATAATTCGGATTTTTCCGTTCAATACTCATATTGGTTCCAATTAACGGATAAGAAAATTGTTCTACAATTTCTCCTTTAAAATTAAATAAAGCTATAGTATTGCCCGTTGGAAGCATTGACAATATTTGAGATGAACCTGAAATTAAAGTTATAGGCGTGTCTCCGTAATTCCATATTGAATTTTCTTTAATAACCGCAAATTCATTCGGTCCAATGTATAAATCACCTATAACAGGAATTAGTTTTATTTTATCCCATTCACTATTGTAAACCCCAAGCTGCCATCCCGTAATATTCACAGTATCTGTTCCTCTGTTAAAAATTTCTACCCATTCATCGCCTGATTCCAAATAATATCCTGCAGGAATATCAGGCACATCATACATTACTTCAGTTATAACAATATTAGTGTCTGCGCCTTTATAAGAATTTATAGTAGTATTAGTTTCTCCGGGTGTTGAGGATAAATGTTCATTTGATGCCTGCCAGCTTTCCTCTTCTGCAGGGTCAGAATACAATGTTATCAGTTCGGCAGAATGACCTTTTGTTGAGACATCAGGATAAGTGAACAATTGAATTGTATCATTAGAACTTGACAAAAGTCCTAAAATCTGCGGAGTAATATTCAAATCAAGGGCTACTACAGCATCTATCAAAATATTCGGCGTATCCCCATACATTGCATACCAATTTTCAGCATATGGACATATTACCGCGTATTGTCCAGGTTTAATAATTTTAGAATCAGAACCATTTATATTATTATAAACATTCAATAAATTCCTGTATGCATTACCATCAATAATTTTCCAGTCTGTCAAATCAACATCTTCTATGCCGTTATTATAAACTTCAATCCAATCATATTCAGAATCGGAGGAGTTATTATCATATAAAATTTCCGTTATCATAACCGTGGAATTCCCTGTAAGTTGAAGGCGATGCGGTCCTGAAGTATCACACAAAGATTCATTTCCCTGAGTATCAACAGCAACTACTGCGAACCAGTAACTCACTCCTGAAACCAACGAATCTCCAACATTTGATGAAGTTAAAATTGTATTGGTTTGATTAATATCTTTTATCTGGGCTTCCGGATAAAGCCATGGATCTTCGTCAGTATATCCATCAGCATCGTCATCATTATCAATTCCATTTCCTGAATTGTTTGATGCAAACCTGTCTATATTTCCAATAGGATCTTCGTCAAAAAAACCGTCACCGTCATCGTCAATTTTATCTCCTAAATTAAAATTTGAATTTATCGGATGCGAATCAATAAAAATATAGTATCTTGAAAAATCTGATACGTCTGAAAGCGGTTTTGTCCATGTAAGAGAAAATGATGACAAATCTGCCTCAACTGTCAAATTTCCGGGTTGGCCTGGTGGAGCATTGTCATAATTATCCGGAAAACCGTTATTCTCAGGATCAAGTCCGTTCATTATATGATGAAAATGAGACATATATCTTCTGGCAGCACGAAAATCATGAAGAATAATATGAACTTCGTCATTCTGAGTTGATTTCAACATAGCCTGGTTTGAAAAATTAGCAGAACCTGCAGCCACAATATCCATATCAATAACAAATATCTTGCTATGCTGATCATTCATTGGAGATTCAATTCTGCAGGTATGATCGTTCATTAACGCAGTTTGCACAGGTCCTGCAGAATATGCGCCTTTAGCTCCTATTTTAAAAGCTCTCGTATTCAATAATATTGAATCTTTAAGTTTATTTCCGGCATTTGATTGAGGGTCAGAAGAACTGCTCCCCCATGCATTGGCCATATAAATAATCGATTCTTTGGCGTTTTCAACAAGATATCTCAATCTTCCGATAATACTCGCAGCTCCTGCTTCCATTCCATTATTATTATCGTCAGGAGAAAATCTTAATTCAACTGTATCCCCATAAGGAGAATAATGATAGATATTGCCTGTTGTGGTTTGAGAATGAAAAAAACCATTGTATTCATCAGTCTGTTCTTTTTCGATTTTTTTCAATAAATCGGGAAATTCCTGATTCCAGAGAATTAACGAATTATTATGTTCATAATTCCAACCATTGCGGTTGTGATTTGCTGAAGAAATTATAACTCCTTTGTTAGCCACATAACATATCTTTGAATGTGTTAAATAGCTTTTCTCGCTTCCATTTATTTCAATAAAAGGAGACGCAATCGAATTTATATGATTCCATTTTTCAGCGTCATAATTCTTATCGCCGATTATACGCAGAGGAGCTGTTCTGCCGCCTATTGACGCAAGCCGGTTAAGACCTATAGAATTACTTCCATCAATCCAATTTATAGTTCCGACATTTTCTTCATCCCAGGCCATACTCTGTAAATATACAGTATCGCCGCTGCTTGCTTGATTGATAAAGTATGCATGCCATTTTTCAAAATTTGAATATGAATCCTGATGGTTTGCTCTTGAGAACTGAGCCCACCACCAGGGCATCGAATAAATACTAAAGCAGAAAAAGTAACATACTAAAAAAATTATTAAAAAAAAATTACGCACTTTATGGTTACTTCATATTAACTTAGCAAACCTTTAATTTACCAGTTCAAACTAATTAATTATTTTACTTTATGCACTCCAGCGCAAATTTTTACAGGAAGACCGTAAAGTCTTAGAAATCCTGTGGCGTCGGAATGAGAATATTCAAGGCTTTTTCCAAAAGTTGCTATATCCCCGCGGAATAATGAATATTTCGAAGTTATTGAAGCAGGTCTTATAGTGCCTTTATATAATTTAATTTTTACTTTTCCAGTAACAAACTTCTGAGTTGAATTCACAAATGCGTCAAAAGCTTCTTTCAATGGAGTAAACCATTGCCCGTTGTATACCATTTCTCCATATTTTAACGCTATAATTTGTTTATAATGCATAGTTTCCTTGTCAATAGTTATTGATTCAAGTTTCCTGTGAGCATAATACAAAATCGCGCCGCCAGGTGTTTCATATACTCCACGTGATTTCATTCCCACAAGCCTGTTTTCAACCATATCAACCTGACCTACTGCATTTCTTGCCCCAATATTATTTAGAGTTTCAATAATTTTTGCAGGCGATAATTTTTTGCCATTTACCTTTACAGGTGTTCCCTGTTCAAATTCGATTTCAACATATTCAACTTTATTTGGCGCTTTTTCAGGAGTTACGCTTATTTTAAACAAATCAGCTGGAGTTTCATTCGCCGGATCTTCAAGGCAACCGCCTTCATGGCTCAAATGCCATAAATTTCCATCTTCAGAATATATTTTCTTTTTAGTTTGAGTTAAAGGTATATTATGTTTTTTAGCATAATCAATACAAATTTCACGGGAAACAAGATTCCAATCAGGATCACGCCATGGCGCAATAACTTTAAGCTTCGGATTTAATGCATAATACGTCAACTCAAACCTAACCTGATCATTACCTTTCCCTGTAGCTCCGTGAGATACAGAATCAGCCTTTTCTTTTTCAGCAACTTCAACCTGTTTTTTAGCTATCAAAGGCCGCGCAAAAGAAGTCCCCAACAAATATTCGTTTTCATAAACTGCACCTGCTCGCAAAGTAGGAAAAATATATTCAGAAGCAAATTCTTCCCGCAAATCAAACATATAAACTTTTTTTGCTCCGCTTGAAATTGCTTTTTTCTTTATAAACTGCATATCTTCATTTTGTCCCAAATCAGCTATGCATGCTATAACTTCACAATCATATTTTTCAATAAGCCACGGAACAATTACAGAAGTATCCAATCCGCCGCTATATGCAAGAACTATTTTTTTTGTTTTATTTTCAGACATATAATATCAGTCTCCTTAAAATTTAAATTTTGTAATAATAAATTATAATAAATTCATTTTATATTACTTGTTTTTTAATTTCAACATTTCCTTAATTGCTTCATTCTTATTTTTTGAATTGAATACTGCACTTCCTGCAACTAATATTTCAGTTCCGGCATCAATAATCTGTTTTGCATTATAAATATTTACTCCGCCGTCTATTTCTATTAAATACTTATAATTTTTCTGAATTTTTTTTTCTTTTAAATATTCAATTTTTTTAAGAGTTTCACAAATAAATTTCTGCCCGCCAAATCCCGGAAATACAGACATTATCAAAATCAAATCAGCTTTATCAAGAACTGAATCAAGCAAATGAACATCAGTATCAGGATTGATTGATATTCCCGCAATTTTCCCTGTTTTTTTGATTTTTTGAATTATGAGTGTGGGATTGATATTAACTTCTCTGTGGAAAGTTATAATATCAGACCCTGCCGCTGCAAAAGGTTCAACATAATTCTCTGGATTGGTTATCATTAAATGTGTATCGAATATCAAATCAGGAAATTTTGGTCTTAATGATTCTATCACAGGTATTCCAATTGATATATTAGGAACAAAATGTCCATCCATAACGTCTATGTGAAGATATTTAATATTTTTTTTTATTTCTTCAATTTCATTTCCGAGATTAGTAAAATCAGCGGATAAAATTGAAGGAGCAATTTCTAAAATTTCATTATTCATATTTTTTTTCTGCAAATAATATTTATATTTTTCAATTGTATTATACAAAAATCAAAATTTCAAGTTTTTTTGTCATAATTTCATAATGAAAAATTATATGTTTGACAATAATATTATTGAATATATAATTTACTCCATAAAATAAATATTGTAATCCAAATTTTAAAACTTTTATAATTTAAACAAAAAAAATTTAAATTCTTAAAGTATAACA
>JAGOBX010000064.1 GCA_017999075.1 Candidatus Babelota bacterium
CCTGTTTTTTGTGCTTTTGTTACCTGTATCAGATAAAAAGGTTTTGTATGTTTAAAAACACATCATTACAATAAATGGGTAATTTTCAATTGAAAATAATGGGTAATTTTACATTAAAAAAAACAGCTGTTCAGAAAAAAATTAAAGGCCTGCATGACGAACGTAAAAGAAAAATGAAAATGTGCGACAGCAAGGAAGATTTTGAAAAAATTGTTAAACCTTATCTTATAGAGATTGATAATGAAGAAAAAGAACTGAATTTTAATCTTAAACAACTAACCGAGGAGCTTCAAGAATATCAGGAAAACAAAATTGAAGCAAAGGCATTAAGAGATAAACTGAAAGAAATAATGAACATTATAGATTTACTTGATGGAAAAAGCATACAAATGATTTGTAAAATGCTTATAGAAAGCGTAACAATAACTCCTGGTAAAACTATAAACGAACCTTTAGAAATTGAAATTAATCTCTGGGGCCGACTACCTGAACTATTAAATATTCCATTATCGGATTTAAACGACAAGACAAGACTTGAAAACTATTTGTTACCCTGTTCTGTCCAGCGTAATGAATGGGGTGGCTGACGGGGGTTGAACCCGCGACCACAAGAGCCACAATCTTGCACTCTACCAACTGAGCTACAGCCACCATGAATATAATAATAGATTATTTATAATAATGAATAAGATTTGTCAACAAAATTTTTGTTTTAATTTTTTTTATTTCAATTAAATAAATTGTCTGCATTTTTTATAATCGGTTTTCCCGCTTCCTAAAGTTGGAATAACATCAAGTTTGATTATTTTGTATATTGAATGCAGATTTGATAATCCTGCTTTTCTGATTGCGGAATTTACATTTATTTTATCTATATCAATAGTAGTGAATAATACTATTTTGGAATTATTTTCCATTTGAAATTCATCAACTGCAAATACAGGACCATCTTGATTTAAATCAGGTGGAATAAGATTTTTATTTAAAACATTTTCTATAGCAAGCAGAGAAATCATTTCTCCTCCGATTTTTATGAAACGTTTTAATCTGCCTTTAAAAATTAAATATCCATTTTCTTTCTCTGAAACCAGATCTCCTGTTTTATACCAGGTTTTTCCTTTGTATTCAATAAACGGATTACTGTCTTTTTCATCAAGATAACCTGAAAATATACTTGGACCGCGAACTAACAGCATGCCCTGATCTCCTTTTTTTACAGGTTCGTTAGTTTCAGGATTGATAATTATATATTCAATTGATTTCAGAACTTTTCCGATCGTTCCTGGTTCAGGATTATTTGTTGGGTTAAAGCTTACAACAGGCGAACATTCAGTTATTCCGTATCCTTCGCATATAACTGCTTGAGGACATAATTCTTTAATTGCATTGTAAACCTGTTCTGAACATTTTTCAGCTCCTGTGGCAGCTATTCTGACAGATGACATTTGTTCTTTTGAAGCTGCGCGCATTATGCCGTTGACAAAAGTTGGAGTTCCTACCAGCATTGTAACTTTATATGAAAAAATTATTTTAGATAGAATTGCTCCTTCAGTAGGATTTGAATGAAATACTGTTTTTATACCTAAACATAAAGGCATAAGCATAGTTGCGGTTATTCCGAAAGAATGGAATGGAGGAAGCATGCCAAGAATTATATCGCTGCCGCGAAGTTCAATGTAATCTAAAATATCTCTTATATTTTGAATTATATTTTTATGACTTAACGGCACTGACTTAGGGTTATTTTCAGAACCGCTTGTAAAAAGTATTACTGCGGTTTCTTTAATATTTTTTGTATTAAGAAATTTATCAGGGAATCTACTTTTAATGTAAGAAGTGATTTTTTTAAATTTTGATATTGAAGAAATAAAATCTTCAATATAAATCCAGGTAACATTAATTTTTGAATAATTAATTCCTTGTGTTTTAATTTTAGTAATAAGGCGTTTTGAAGTAACTATATAATTAGTATTAGTCTGTTTTAAAGAATATATCATTTGTTTTTCGCCTACTGTCCAATTAATCATTACCGGAGTTTTGGAAGAAAACAAAATTCCGAAATATGATATGACAGTTGCAACTGACGCAGGAAGCATTATCCCTATACGCTCATCATTGAATTTTTCAAAAAATGATTTAAATATTATAGTAGCAGTAACCAGCTCCCTATAGTTTTTTATTCCTGAATTTTTATCGGCAAAAATTATCTGATTCGGATATTTTTTTGCCATTTGAATAAAAATTTCGGCAATATTGCAGTTTTCATTAACAATATTTTTGTCCATTACAACAGGTTTGAACCAATTTTTTACGACTTCAGATATTTCTTCAGTTTTTTTACTTATAATTTCTCCTGAAGCAGCCATTATACAATCGCCGACTGACTGTATAGATTCCATATCTTCGACAGAAATATTGAATTCCTGTTCAAGCCATACAATAATGTCAGCAAGAGATATACTGTCAATTCCCAGGTCAGATGACAAATTTGATTTTGGAGAAATATCAGTTATGCCTGTTTTATTTTTTAAATAATTAATTATTAAATTTTGAATTTCTGAAGAAACATTATTTAAATTCCCTGAAAATTTTTTGGATTCTGGTTCAGGAATAATTTTACTGGAAAATCCTTGAAACCAATTGTAAGGAACAAAAGTATTTTTTGCCGCGTTTTTATTATAAAAATTTTCTAAATACCTGTTTATTGTAAGGCGGTCGGCATTTCTGGGGAAATTTTGATCATCGGAAAATTCTATTGAAACTTTCCTTTTGGGACCGAAAAAAAATAAGTTTAAAACACTCGAAATTAAATATAGTTTTAGTTTTTTAGTGAATGAAGGGTAAGTGCCGTCTGATTTGCTGAGGCTGCTTCCCCATAAACCTGAGGTTCGTACAAGCACAATCTGTAAGTCAGGTATCTGTTTCAAAATATATTCAACTGAACTGTTTGCGCCGATATTTTCTATGTATTGAGAATAAAGTTTTCCGGAAGGATATAAAATTACGTTATCGCCGTTTTTTAATGCATCTACAACAGCAGAAATAGATTTAATTGTTTCGTTTTTATTTTCTTTTCCGGTTAAATTTAAATCAGGAACAGAGATAGGATTTACGTGTTTTGCAAAAAAATTTACTAATGGAGAATCAAGCTGTTCCTGCGCAACTAATGGCCTTGGATGAAATTTGTTGTATAATATAGAAAATAAAATTACAGGATCAATAAGCGCAGGATGATTTGGAAGAAAAAGGATCCCGGTATTTTTTGATTTTATAATTTTGTTCAGACCTGTTATTTTTAAAGAATAACGTAGTAATAAAATTATTTTGATGAAAATCAGTAAAAATATGCCTGGTATATTTTTTTTATTTTTCATTGTTGATTCTCCTGGTTTTTATATAGAAAATTATTCCTGTTAAAAAACAAAAAATTGATAGATAAAAAAGATTAAAAGATGGTTTAGTCCGACAAATAATAGAAAAAATTTGACCTGATACCAATATTCCTGAAAAATCAAGAAAATTGCACACGCCAAGAATTTTTCCTTTTTCATTTTCAGCAGGTTTAATCTGAATAAAAGAAGCAACAGGAATAAGCAGCATTCCCCCAAAACAACCTGTTAATACCAATGCGCTGAAAAGTACAGGTTTCTGTATTTCATTAGATAATAACGGGCCTGCCGAAATTATTAATAATCCTGAAGAAATGCCGAATATGGATATTATTATAAGTCTATTCCATTTTTTTCCGGCAGTGAGTTTTGCAGCAAGGAAAGAACCTATGCAAATTCCTATCATTAACGCTACGGATAACAATCCAGTCAATGTTTGAGAATATTTGAGTTGAGATAATCCGTAAGCGTTTAGCAATAAAACAATCAATGAGGATACAGCATAAAAAAAACAGCTTACAATCAGCGCAAATAATAATTCAGGTTCTCTTTTCAAAATAAACATATCTTTGATTGAGTTGATGGGACCCAACCAAGGAAATGGCGCTGAAGTTTTTTTTATTTTGTATTTGTTAACTTTAAAACTGGAGATAACTCCTAATATTGATACTAAAATTACTAATATTGATACTAATAAATTTCCGAAAGGGACAAATTCGACATTGTACCATCTTTGATCAAGTGTAATTCCTGCGAGGGCTATTCCGAGTAAAATTGCAAGTGTTGTAACAAGTTTAACAATTGCATTGGCTTTAGATACATACCATTCAGGATATAATTCCGGTATAGAACCATTCAAAGCAGGACTGAAAAGCGTGGACTGAAATCCCATCAAACCAACCATGCTTATTATGCACAACCAATTGTTTGTCAAAATGCCGTAAGCTCCTAAAACCATTGCTGCAAGCTCTAATATTTTAGTTCCGATAATAACATTTTTTTTTGCAAATTTGTCTGCAAGCCATCCTGCATGCGCAGAAAAAATTATAAATGGTAAAGAAAAAATTACTGTAGCAATTCCCTGTAATTTGCTTTTTCCCGCAGCTACAGCAAGAAGCATGGCTGCCTGTTTAAAGAAATTGTCATTAAAAACTCCAAGCGCGTATGCTGCAGCCATAGCTATAAATTTGGATCTTGCTTTTGATATAAGATGCTTGTCATCGTTCATAGTATTCCTCCGAATAATATAAGACTAACATAAATTAAATAACAAAAAAACCAAGTGATTTTATGAGTTATTTAAAAAACGGTTTATAAATACAGCATCTGAAAATTTATTTTTTTTGTCAGCGGACTTAATAGTTCGTTTTAAAATGAAATCAAACATCAAAGGGTTTATTTTATAAATTTCATCGAGAATTTTTTTTTCTTCTTTTGTAATAAAATTATTACGGCATAATTTGCTTGTCTGTATTAAAAAATTTATTCCGGGTAATGGGTAATCGCTGCCGTTAATCAGTCTGTGATGAATATCTGTCCTGTTAAGTAAAATATTCAAGCATTTGTCCATGTGGTTATATTGTGTTACCGCGGAAATATCCCCGAATAACAAACCTTTATATTCAGGTTTGTCCATCATTCTTAAAAAAAGTGAAAAATTATCAATTGATTTTTTTTCAGGATCTTCAAAATCAATGCTGCTGCCTGAACTTGCGCAATGAGCAGCAATTACTTTAACTCCTGAATCAAGAGCAAGTTTTAAAAGCAGAGGATTGCCTAATTTTTGATTTTCTTCTGAATCAACTGCTTCCTCTTTGCCTGTATGCGATATAAGTATCATATTATATTTTTTCATCATAGCATAAAAAGGAATTATTTCGGAATCTGAAGGATTTATACCCATGCTGTTCGGAAGCCATTTTATGAATTTCACGTTTAAGTCAGCCCATTTTTTAAGTTCGTTTAATGCGTCTTTTCTGTAAGGATGAATCGACACAACAGGTATCATATTTTTATTTTTGACTGAAAGATTGTATATGTAATCGTTAGGCGTGTAAAATTCAGTTTTTTTTTCATTTACAATGCCATTTTTTTCGTAATACTTATCCATTGCAAAAATATAATATTTGCCCTGATGATTGAAATTTTTTATTAAATAATTAAAACGCTTAATATATTCTGTGTCAACACTGTTTTTGTTAACTTTTGATGCGCTTAAATATATTAAATATTTGAAATGTTTAACAGGATTTATAAAAGAGTTCATATTTTCGTTTGCATAACATCCTGTTGTTTCTTTAGAAATTCCTAATATATGATTATGACAGTCGACAATATTTATTTTATCCAATGTTTTAAATGACTCTTCAATTAGTTTTTCAGCTTCACAAGATAACTTTAAATTATCGTTAAAATTTCCGCCAATTTTCTTTATCAAAATACCGCAGCCGGCATTTATTGAAATAAACATAATTATTATAAAAATACTAATAATAATTAATTTCATTTTTTTATCATAACTCCTTTTTAAATTATTTACTAAACCCAAACAGTCGTTAAAATTACTGATTAAAAAATAAAAGAGCAATATTTGTTGGATTAAAATATTTTTTAATCTAATGCATTTATTTTTAAATGGTTATTTTGAAATGAAAAATATGAACGGGATATCAATAAAGCAAAAAAAGCACAATCGTTACATTTTTTGTATATAAAAATTTATAACGGATTTTAGTTTAAAAGTTATGCTAGAGTGAAAAATCAGAAGAAAACTCTTGCATGTTGAAGTGAATTATTGTAAATTTTCAAGATATGAAAACCGCAGTCAAACTTTTTATATTAGCAGTATTTATACTGACGGTAATTGTAATTTTTTTTTTAATAAAAAAAAATTCTAATATAATTCTTAATGACATTAAAAATAATATTTCTTACCAAATTGGCAAAGGATCAATTCTTAGCGATGTAGATGAAACAATAGAGGCAGTAAAAAGTAATGTTGAGATTCTTGGGCAGTTAGCTTTAATGAATTTTGATTTATCTTCGTCAAGTAAAAAGTATTTTTCGTCTTATATAAATAAGATTGATTCTGTAACAAAATTGTTTCTGATTAATACAAAATGGGCTCATGGAGTATGGGTTCAGCTCAATCCTGATCTGACATTCAAAAATAGCACATACTGCAGCTGGTTTTTATATAAAAACGGCCATCCGGCAAAACAGGTTATAGAAAACCGTGAATTTACTCCTTCAGAAGACCCTTATTATTTTAAACCGATAACTGCCGGGAAAGGAGTTTGGAGCGAAGTTTATACAGATTTTGATATTAAAGAAACAATGATATCTTATTCTATTCCTTTATATAAAAACAGTAAATTGATTGGAGTCGCAGGAATAGACATTACTCTTAAGGAACTGTCTGAAAAATTGATTGCAATGAGAAACAAATATAATGGAGCAGAATTATTTCTGACAGATATTGACATGCACGTTATTGCTCCTAAATATTCAACTGAAGGAAAGGAAATATGCAATAAAGATCTTTGTAATTGTGAAAAGAATCTGTCTTTCATAAAAAAAAAATTTTCTGCGGAACCTTCGGGATATTTCGATTATGTTGAAAACGGGAAGAATAAAATCGCTGTTTTTACAAAAGTATCAGATAATTTTAATATAATAGCAACGATTCCAGTTAGTTCTGCTTACAGAACTTTCAATATACTTTTATATTCATTATATGTTATTCTTGCAATTCTGATGATAACTATAATTTACGCATTGCGTAAAAGCGTGCAGACAATGAAAAATAATAAAATTCTTGAAAACCAGACGTCTATACTTCATGGTATAATAAAATCGTCTAATGATGTAATTTATTATAAAGACATTGAAGGAAAATATATAGGATGCAACAATGTTTTTGAATTGATTACTGGTAAAGATAAAAATGAAATTATCGGAAAGACGGATTTTGAATTGTTTTCTGAGTCTTTTTCTGAAGAAAATAAAATAATTGAAAACAGGATTCTTGAAACAGGCGGGATTCATAATGAAGACAGATGGTTTACGCCTAAAAATAGAAATCCGGTATATTATAATTTTCAAATTGTTCCTCTAAAAAATAATTCAGGAGAACTGATTGGACTACTTGGAATAGGCCGGGATATGACAAAAAATAAACTTGCAGAACAGGAAATAATCAAGGCTAAGGAACGAGCTGAAGAACTTAATAAATTGAAAAATGAATTTCTGACAAATGTTTCTCATGAGATTAGAACCCCTATGAATGCTATAATAGGATTTTCTGATTTTTTGCTGAAAGAAAAACTTACTTCCAGACAAACTGAATTTATAAAAATCATTTGTGAAAACGCTGAAAAATTATTGGATTTAATAAATGATATTCTTGATATCTCGTGGATTGAATCCAATAAATTTAAAATTGCGCATAAGCCGTTCAACATTAGTCTGCTTATTAAAGAAGTTTTATCTAAAATCAAACATAAAATTAAATTGGAAGAAAAACCAATTGAAGTTGTTTTGAATATGGAAAATATTTATTCGGATGTTGTAGGAGATCATGACAGGTTAAAACGCATATTAATAAATCTATTGAGTAATGCGGAAAAATTTACAGATAAAGGAACAATAACTTTTTCTGTAAAGACTATAAATGAAAACGATGAATTTGTTACATTTGAAATTTTAGTTCAGGATACAGGAATAGGGATTTCTGAAAAAATTATTAATACAATATTCGAACCTTTTAAACAGGCAGACAGTTCTGCAACGAGAAAATACGGAGGCACAGGTCTTGGATTAACTGTAACGAAAAAAATGATTGATTTGATGAACGGGTCAATACGGGTGGAAAGTGAATTGGGAATAGGTTCGAAATTTTATGTTATTATAAAATTAAAAAAAGGTTATAATCAGTCTGATAAGAATAATATACAGCCATTAATTTTAAAAAAATATGAACCAAGAATTTTAGCGGTTGACGACAATGATATGAACTTAAAACTTATTGAAATAATGCTGGAAAAAATGGGATATAAAAATATTGATTTTGCACTGGATGGAGAAGAAGCGGTAAAAATGGCGGAGAATAATAAATATGACCTGATTTTAATGGATATTCAAATGCCTGTTATGAATGGTATTGAAGCTTTTAAAATGATAAAAAATAAAAAAATATCTGTTCCTGTAATAGCTTTGACAGCAGACGCTATGGAAGGAAGCGAAAATAAATATCTAAACGAAGGAATGGATGATTATATTTCTAAACCTATAGATAAATATAAGTTTCAAGCGATTATTCAAAAATGGCTTGGATATAAACAGGAAGCAGAAATAAGTGATTATGAGAAAAATGTAGAAGATAATGCAAATAAGGATTTGAAAAATTGCGTTGAAGAAAATGAATCTAATAATATGATACCTGACGGTAAAGATGAAATGATAGTGCAGCGCTGGATAAAATATATGGGAGAAGACAAAGATTTCCAACAATTGACATTGAATGGCATAAAAATGATCCCTTCAATAATAAACAGAATAGAAAATTATATTAATTCCAATAATATTGACGAGTTAAAAAAAATTGTTCATTCACAAAAAGGTTCACTTGGATCAATCGGGATTATTAATATCAGCAATATATTATCTGAAATGTCTGCAGAATTGAAAAAAAATGATTTTAAAATGGAAAATATTAAACGGTTATTTGCCGGGTTAATTGAAATTTATAATAAAATACCGGAACAATATTTTAAATGAAAATTGAAACGATTAATTTTTTTTCTCCAGTTAATTCTCTTGGGTACGGAATAGCAGGTAAAAATCTTGCTATTGAACTCGATAAGCGTATCAACGTGTGCCTGATTCCTGATAATATGAATATGACAGGAATTGAATCAGAGGAAATGGAAATTTTAAAAAAATTGTCAGGCCGGTTTAAAACTATACAATTCAACCGTCCGGGAATTTGTCTTGGTTACGGAAATATGATGTTTAAGTTTTGCGGTACTAAAAGAATAGGATATACTATATTTGAAAATACATTGCTGTACGATGACTGGACAAATCAGTTGAAACAGCTTGATATGGTATGGACTTTTTCTGAATGGGGGAAAAAAATAATTGAAAATTCAGGAATAAAATGCCATATAGTTCCAGGGGGAGTTAATACAGAAATATTTAAAAAAAACCCGGAATTTAAAAGAAATACAGGAGATTATTTTTATTTTGTTTCAGTAGGGAAATGGGAACCACGTAAAAATCAGGAATTATTAATCAAAGCGTTTTGCAATGAATTTAAACCTTCGGAAAAGGTTAAGTTATTCGGGTTTTGGAATAATCCGTTTATTCAGGAAGATATTGGTAAAACCGTGGCTAAAATTATTACAAACGGCCATCAATTAAATAATTTTGATGGAAAAAACATCGGGGATACGGTTATTCTATGCCCTCAGCTGCCGAGTCAGAAAATGTTTGTTCAATTATATAATCAGATGGATTGTGCTGTTTTTCCCTACAGAGCTGAAGGATGGTGCCTGCCTTTGATGGAAGCAATGGCTTGCGGACTTCCTTGCATAGCGACAAATTATTCTGCTCCTCTTGATTATATAAACCATGAAAATTCCATTTTACTTCAGCCCGGAAAATTCATTGATATTCATAAAACCGATCCAAAAAATTATCATCAGAACGCAGGTAGTTGGGCTGATCCTGATATTGATGAATTGAAGCAGCTGATGCGGCGTGCGTATCAGAATAGGGAGAATCTTATCAGTATTGGAAACAAAGCTTTTGAAACAATGCAAAAATGGAAATGGGAAAAAGCTGCCGGATATGCATTCGATCTCCTGAAAAAATTGGAAATCGGTTAAATTATTTAGTTTTAATATTTTTCCAGTAACCTGTAACTAATTCAAATGTCAACCCGAAAATAGGTCTGATTTTTGAAAATAAAAAAATTAATAAATGCGGATCTGTCTGATTAATTTGCCGCATTTCGGTAAAACGTTTATAAAAAAATATAAGAGTAAAAAAACGCAAAAAACCGCTTATAACAAATAAGGGGAAAAAAGTGTAAATACCTCCAAACCATCCTACAATAAATTTACCTGATTCCATTTCAAGATGTTTTGCTATATAACCTCCGATAGTTGCTCCTGTGAAAATTGCTATTCCATTACAAAATTGATTTAATGAAAAACCCAATGTTCTGTCCTCAGGCGTTAATGTATCATAAATATAGTTTGCAGAACAAAGATTGAACCCGGCCCAAACTATTCCGGCAAATATCTGAATTAAAATTATCCAGGCAAGTGAACCGCTTACAATCCATAAAACTGGGGAAACAATCACGCCGATGCCTGTAAGTATTATTAAATTACGGTTTCCATACCTGTCGCTCCATTTTCCCCACCACCGCATAGTAAGAAATTGGGAAATTATTATGACCATTGAAGCAGCAGTGAATTCTATATAATTGTAATGAAGCTGTTTTAACATATGTACTGCAAAATAAGGGCCTGCCACGAACACCGATAAATTTGTAAATGCAAGAAAAACTAAAAAATTCAAGTAATTTTTATTTTCAGGATTTTTTATAAGTTTTATGAAATTGCTGTTTCTATTAATTTTTTCCTGTCCTTTTATATAAGCGGGGTCAGTCATTTTATTAAGAAAAATAACTGAAAACATTCTTGCTAAAAAACCGGTTCCAAACAGTAATCCGAATCCAAGATGTTCAAGTTTATTTGATTTGAAAAAATATAATATCATTCCTCCTGCTGCAATTGATATGCATGCGACAAATCCGTTAATGCTGTTTCTAAGACCAAAATAAGTTCCGCGTTTTGAAGGAGGAACTATATCTCCCATAAAACTGTTCCATAATGGACCAATTGAATTTCCTGAAATTTGATAAAGGATTATAAGAGATAAAAAAAATATAAAATCTATTTTCCCATAAAATAATACAAAAATTCCAATCGGAAATAAAACAATTCCCTGCAATCCTGCTCCGAATAAAATCCAGTATTTTCTATATGAAGAAGAACTTAAAATTCCTGAAGTGAAAATCTGAAAAGTATTTCCTATTGAACTTGGTAAAGACATTATTGTTCCTATTTGCTGTGAAGAAAATTCGCAAAATACAGCAAATGGCGAAAAAAAATTTTCTGCTATACCTGACATTACAGAATATGCCATTCCGTCTCTTATCGAATTTTTGAGGTTTTTTTCCGTATCGATTTTTGCTTCAAGTTTTTTTACATTATCATAATT
>JAGOBX010000577.1 GCA_017999075.1 Candidatus Babelota bacterium
GTTTTAAAGAAATGGTCTAAATCAATGTTTTATGATGCTTATACCTCCATTTTCTTTGCGAAATTTTTTTTAGTTCTCGATGTTAATTTTTTACATAAGATTTTGGGGATCAACATCTATAAATATTTTAATTTTTTGATTTTTATTTTCATTATAAAATTTTTTTACAAATGATTTTGTTTCGATTAATTTATTGCCTTTAATCAAAACCTGATACCTGTATTGATTTTTTATGAAAGGAATTGCAGCAGGCACCGGCCCCAATATTATTACAGGGAATTTTTTATTTTTCAATTTTTCAGCGAATATATTTGCGAAAAACTTAACTTTATTTTCAAGGTCACCTGAAAAAACGATGTTTATCAGCCTTACAAAAGGAGGGTATTCGTAATTTTTTCTAATTTTAATTTCTTCATAATAGAAATTTTCAAAATCCTGATTAGCGGCATTTTTAATTGAATAATGTTCAGGGCTTAAAGTTTGAATTATTACATTGCCTTTTTGCGAACTTCTTCCAGCTCTTCCGGCAACTTGAGTTATAAGAGAAAAATTGCGTTCTGCCGCCCTGAAATCAGGCAGATTAAGAGTAATATCAGCGAAAATAATTCCAATGACTGTTACATCAGGGAAATCCAGACCTTTAGCTACTATCTGAGTTCCGACAAGTATATCAATTTCTTTGTTTTTAAATTTTTCAAGAATTTTATTCAGATAATTTTTTTTACGCACTGAATCAGCATCTATGCGTTCAACCACAGAATCAGAAAAATTATATTTGCAGGCTACCTCGACTTTTTCAGTTCCCAATCCTATAAATTTTAATGATGTATCGCCGCAATCAGGACATTTTCCCTCTGTAAAAATTTCATATCCGCAATAATGACAAACAAGATTTCTTTTTTCATAGTGAAATGTAAGTGAAATGTTGCAATCAGGACATTTGAATGCAGAACCGCAATTTAAACATAGAGCAAGCGGAGCAAAACCGCGTCTGTTTAAAAATAAGATAGATTGAAAATTTTTAGAAAGAGCTTCATTGATTCTTGATTTTAATTCAGAGCTGAAAATGAAATTGCTGCCAGATCCTAATTCTTTTTTTATATCGCATATAGTTACCGATGGAATTACAGATTCAGGGTTTGCTCTATTCTTTAATTCTAAAAGCTTATATTTTCCTTGAATTGCATTGTAATAACTTTCAATAGTAGGAGTGGCAGACCCAAGTATTACAGGGCATTTTTCCATAAATGCACGGTATATAGCTACATCCCGTCCGTTATAAGGAGGGGATTCGGATTGTTTATAAGAATTCTCATGTTCTTCATCTACTATTATAAGTTTGAGATTTTTAAAAGGAGCGAAAATAGCTGATCTTGCACCGACAACTATTTTTGTTTTTCCTGTTAGAGCGTTATTCCATTGTTCGATCCGTTCGTTGGAAGAGAGCATACTGTGAAGAACTGAGATTTTGTCTCCGAACCTGTTTTTAAATCTTGCTACTGTCTGAGGAGTAAGTGAAATCTCAGGGACAAGCATTATACATTCTCCGCCGGTATCAATGATTTTCCGTATAGTTCTTAAGTATACTTCTGTTTTACCGCTGCCTGTTATTCCAAACAATAGGTATGTGAAGAACCGTTTTGATTCAATTCCTGATTCTATTTCTTCCACAGCATTTTTTTGTTCTTCATTAAGTTCAAAAATTTTTTCTTCTTCATTATAATTATTTTCTAAAATATATGATTTTTTAATTTTTTTTATCTCAAAAATTTTTTTTGACAGTAAAGTTTTTATCGGACTTGAACTGCATTTTATAATAGTTGATATTTGAGAAGTGTTATATTCGCCATTATGATTTTTAACAAGATCTATGATTTTTTGCTGGACAATAGATAATGAATTGAAATCAAAATTATCTTGTTTTACAAAAAAAATTTTTTTTTCTTCAACAGTTCCTATTGTATCTTCAATTTCCTGAATGAATTCAATAAATCCTTTATTTTTCAAATAATTCAAAGCCGATTTAGGTTTGGAATTTTTGTATTTAGATTCTACAATAGAAGTTGAAGATAAAGGGTTTTCTAAAATAAAATTTAATACTTTATAATAATCAGGAAATTTTTCGCGTATAAGAATTAGTTGTTCGTTTGAAGGTTCGGTAATAAGTTTGACGTATTTTTTTGATTTTATCGGATTAGGAGATGGTATCATAAAACCAAGAACGCGGCTTATTGAACATATATAATATTCTGAAATCCAAATTGCAAGGTTTAATAGATTTTCTGTTATTACAGGATATTCGTCAATTATTGATATCAATGGCTTAATTTTATCAATTTCATAATCAGGGAAATCTTTGACTTTTAATATGATTCCGGTATATGTTTTATTTTGAAAAGATACGGCCGTCCTTTTTCCCGGGCAAACATAATTTTCCGTTAATTCATCTGTTTTATATTCGAACGTAGAATCAAGGTTTAGACCGGGAATAGCTATTTCGACAATTTTGACCATAATATATTTGTCACTTATACACATCTCCGAT
>JAGOBX010000578.1 GCA_017999075.1 Candidatus Babelota bacterium
ACTTGATATAATTAATATTTTTAATAAGAGTAATGCTGTAAAACTATGGAATAATTTAAGAGTTTGTAGTGTTGACGGAACTACTTTTACACTAAATAAATCAAAGGAAATAGTGGCTGAATTTCCGCTTTTAAATAAAGCAAGATTTCCTAAAATGATTGCCTGTGTTTTATACGATATTTATTCTAAAATACCGTTAGATATTGAAACTGGTAATTATACTTGCGGAGAAAGAACGTTATTAGCTGAAATTATTGAAAACTTAAAAAATAATACTCTGTTATTACTCGATAGGGGCCACCATGCTTATTTGGATATATCATAAATTAAATCTATATTATTAATTATATTATGAGAATCGGAACTCGTTTGAAATATAAAATATTAAAAAAAATTAAGCGCGATGATTTGATAATTGAACTTACCGCTTGCAGACAAACCATGAATAATTGTAAGGCTAATTTATCGGAATACGAATTAAGCTCTATGTCGGAAAAAATGCAATTACGTCTAATAAAAACAACGATGAAAGGATTTAGAACCAGATATATTATAACATCGTTAATTGATTTTAAAAAATATCATTATAACGACATTTGTAAACTATACTGTGACCGTCGGATTATTGAAGATTTTTATCGTGATTTTAAGCATATTCTTAGGATCGAACAATTTCATTCTCAATATATTGATGGTATTTATCAAGAACTTTTTGCTGCTATGATTTTGACTATAATTCTTCAAAAGTATATTTTTACAGCTTCTGATTTATATGAGATTCCTTATGAACAAATTAGTTTTAAAAAAACTTTTAATCTTTTATCAGATATTATTTTATTATTAAATTTTGCGGATAATAATAAAGAGTTAATAGAAGATTTGTTTTTAAAATTTATCGCTTTCTCTTCACAAAAAAAACAGGTCGGACACGCATTATGAAAGAATAATGTTTAGAAAAACTCGTTGTATCGATTACAAATCACGATGATAGAGTTAATGCCATTGGAAGACCGTCCCTCAAATCTCAAATCTTCCCTCAAATCCAAATCTCTATGAGATGCAGAGCTTCATTAAGGCGTAAACCTGAAGAATACATTACGGCAAATATACATTTGTATTTAAGATTCGGCGTATGATTAAGGATTTTTTGAATTTCAAATTTACATAATGCTACAGGCAATTGTTTTCTGCATTTAGGTCTGATGATACCAAGATCTTTCCATTCGCGCTTTAATGTCAATGTCTATATCAATTGTGCGGCGCGCGCTGCCTGTTCAATATAAGACGCTGACAGTTTCAAATCATCAATCAGGTAAATCAGATAATCCTTAATATCCTGCGGCGGCAAATTTGCCGGGGATTTCCAATAATATTAGGCAAGACGCCTTACAGTTCCGGTATAAAGCAAAATTGTTTTTTCCTAATAACCGGCAAGCTTCAAATCCTGCATAAACCGTTTTCGTAATTCTGTCATAATGACACCATCCTTATATAATATAAAATTAAAATGTCATTTTAAGAGAAATAAGATTATTTAAATACAGGTAAAAATCAAATCAGCTGAAAATGTATTTAACAATTGAATTATTCTGTGGCCACAAATATAATGTTATGAAAATGCAGCTTAGCGGTTTAGTTCAACTCGGATTTTTACCTCACGCTGCGCGCTGCTGCTTCGCAGTCACTCACTTCGTTCGTGAGTAAAAAGCCTGTTTAGGGCTTAGGACAGTGCTATTTTTAAACAGGGTGATCCAAGTGAAAAAGAAAAAAAATTTTTATATTATAATTATGGTATTTCTTATTAGTAGTTGTTCTTTTGTAAAAAAAAATGCTCCATTGCGAACGAATAACTCAAAAGTTGCAATAAGATTTTATGATGTTGATGATATAGGTAAAGTGTATATAAAAAATGAGAAATCGATTGAGAAAAAAATATTAACAATTAGGACAAGCGAAGATTCAGGATGGCGAGATATTGATTCTTATTTGTTAGAAGGAATAAATCATTTAAAATTTGAAATTTTTAATGGAGCGTATGGCGGATGGTCTGGAAAATATGAAATATCGATAAATGACGAAATCGTTGTTAGAGAAAAAATTAATTCTGAAGGCAAACCAAATCCTGTAAATGATATAGCTTACAGCAAATATTATGAAATAATAAAAAGCGGGAATAATTTTAAAATGAAAATAAATGACTAAGATAATAATTGATTTATAAAAAAAAGGTTCTCGAAATGGAAAATTAAATAGATGCAAATTATTTTTTTAAAAAAATAAAATATTTCAAACCATTTTATAAAATTGATGAGAAAAAATGATTTTCATAAATTGAATAAAAAAAGTCAGGAAGAAGATGATGATAAAAAAAATAATATTTATTTTATACACAATTATATTATTTGGAAACATTATAGATGCCGGAGATTTAACAGACTATTACTTCAAAACAAAAGATAAAATTGGCAATGAATTGAAAAACAGCTTACATAATATAATAAAAAAACATAAAGTTGTAAGTTATAATTCATTGTGGATTCATTATAAAAAAACTGATGCAAGAGAAAATGGGGAACCATACTGCATATATACAA
>JAGOBX010000579.1 GCA_017999075.1 Candidatus Babelota bacterium
TTTTGAGCTGATTTTTCCCAAGAAAATTTTTTGAGCTGAGATTTAAATTTATCTTTATCAATAAATTCGCTTGTATTTCTATTATTGTAAATTAATAGCATTGTTTTTAATAATTGAGACGGGTTATCATGGTCTATGTAAAAAGCTGCGTCTCCGGCAATTTCAGGAATTGAACCGTTTTTAGTTGTGATTAAAGGTTTTTCGAAATAATATGATTCAAGAGCCGGATAACCGAACCCTTCGTAAATTGAAGGATACAGTACCGCAAGGCAGTTTTTAAGCAAAACGTATTTTTCCTGATCATGTATATATCCTGTAAAAATGAATTTGTCAGTCAATCCGTAATCTTTGATTTTTTCAATAATGTTGTTGAAATCATTTGATTTTTTTCCGGCAATGACTATTTTGAATTCACACGTGTTTTTTATTGATTTCAATGCTTCGCAGATTATCCCCAAATTTTTTCTTTTTTCAATGGAACCTATAAATAAAAAAAAATCGGTATTCTTTTCAAAAATATTACTTATTCCGGTTTCATAATAATTTTTTTTTGATATTTTTTCTGCGAAACCTGAATCCAATGTCAATTGATTTATATTGACATTGATTTCTGATAATGCTCCGTATAAAATTTCAATTTTGTTTTCAGGATATCCGTAATATTTAATTAAATCATTTTTTGTGGAAACAGATGAAGTTAGGATTAAATCGGACTTCACGAGGATTTTTTTTATCAGAGTATCAAGAGTTTTTTTTTCATGAGAAGAATAAGTAATATCGTCTGTTTTAAATGAAATATCGTATATAATTGAAATTATTTTGGATTTTATGTTTGACGGTATATGCAGTCCTGTGCAGACAAATATATCAGTTGCGGGTAAAAGGTAATTTGCCGATAAAAAGTTTAACCCCCATATTTTTATCAGCCATCTCCTCGGAATTCTTAAAATATAATTTTTAAAATTTTTGATAGTACTGTTTTTTATTCCGTATTTGCCGGGGAAAATACAATTATAGAATAAATTATAATTATTGACTTTATCAGTTTTTTTTAACCCTGAAATCAATCCGTCAATAAAATAACCGATTCCTGTTTTTTCAGAAAGAGTATAAGTTGCGTCAATAGTGTAATTAATAACGTTGTTATTCATAATAAAATTCTACTTTGTGTTCTCCTGATGAATTCAATATTACGCTCATAAACAAATAATTTGAGTTGTATAATTTTTTTTGAATACCGTTGATTTTTACTTTCCACCGCGGAAAATAGATGTAATTGAAAGTCAGAACCGAAGGTTTGTTTGTTTTAACATAAAATTCCGCATAATCGTCTTTAATATTTTTTTTGATTATTTTGCAATTTAATTTTGTTTTCGTATCATAAATAAAATCTGTATTTTCCGAAGTGAATACAAACTTTCTGAAATCATAATCGGATTTATTCATTAAATCAAGTATATTTTTTTCGCTTTTTTCATAAATAATATTTTCTGAAATATACATCAAAGGAGCGGCATCGGTATTTATGTATATTTTTAATCCGTCATAATTTTTTAATTCTTTAAACAATTTGAATTTTTTATTGTTTTCAATAGTATTTTGAGTTATCACATATTTTACAGACAATAAATCAAATAGTTTTGAGTTGAGATCTGGTTTAATAAAAACAAGATTTTCCGGAACATTTTTTGATTGTTCGATTTTTGATGCGTAGTCATTATATTTTTTTAGAATAAAAGGCTCATATCCATTAATAGACATTTTGTTGAATAATACATTTATGCCGGGAGGATACCAATCACTGTCTGAAAAAATTCTATAATCGTTTTCAAATTCGGAATGAACACTTTCTGAAATTGCGCAGAAATTATTATCAGTAGTTTTTAAAAATTTTAAATGAACAGATGAAAGTTCGGCAGCGCATAAAAATGCAAGAGGAATGCAGACTGCATTTTTTCCGAATTTTTTGAAAAAAATCGTGAATAATGAAATCAGAACAGTTGTTAAACTGAATTTTAGAAAACTTGTTTTTACAGTATTAAAAATTTTATACGAGGCGTTATAATAGAATTCTGGAGAGTTGTAATTTATACCGCCTTTATCAACTATTTTTTGTTTTATTTTTATTTTGAAAAAATCTGTGATCTGATTATTAAAAAGATACAGGCATGCGGTTATGGCAATTGAAATGATTGCAGTTATAATAATAATTTTTTTTATTTTTGCATATTGAGTTGTTTTGCCTTCATTTATGATGTCTTTTAATGTTGAAATTCCTATTCCTGCAAGGACTGCTGCTGAAAACATATAAATGTACATGAACCTGACCGGCCACCTGAATTTATTGAATCCAGGAACGTAAAAATGAAAAAATTTGTATATAGGCGTATATTTTCCTAAACTTATTATCAGGGCGAACGGCATTAAAAACATGAAAAATTTTTTTGTCTGATTTTTTTCTTTAAAAAAAGATATGAATATTAAAAATACAGCAGTAACGCTTAAATAAGCGTTATATCCTTCGAACCCTGTTAGTTTTCTCCAAAATATACGCCAGTAATCTCCGTCAATACTTGAACCGTAAAAAAAA
>JAGOBX010000580.1 GCA_017999075.1 Candidatus Babelota bacterium
GCGCCTTTATCTATGATTGAAACTGTTATAAATTATAAATCAGAATACATTTCGGATAAAAATGGAGAACGCATAACTTTTAAATTTGATAAAAATAAAAATGAATTTTTACGCGACAGTTTCGGTAATCTTATTCAGGATATTGAAGGCAGGCCGTACAGGCAATGGCGTGATCATATAAAAAATGCGAACGACATATGGCGGGAAATAATTAAAGCTGCGCGCATACCAGGTTCGACAAGCGCCCCGAAACTTCAGCCGATAGCGGCGCGCCTGGTTATGCTTCAAAGCGGAATGCGTTCATTGCTCGGAATAAAAATAAAAGGGACTGATCTGAAATCAATAGAATCTGCAGGTATTGAAATAGAAAGGCTGCTGAAAAATGCGCCTGGAGTTGAAGCGTCATCTGTTATTGCTGACAGGATTATAGGTAAGCCCTACCTCGAAATTGATATTGATCGCGTGGCAATCAGCAGGTATGGTTTAAATATTGATGACGTTCAACGTGTGATTGAAGTTGCTGTTGGGGGAGAAATGATAACTACAACAGTAGAAAATCGGGAACGATATCCGGTTCGTGTCAGATATAAACGAGAGTTGAGAGACAGCATTGAAGCTTTGGAAAAAATTCTCGTTACAACTATGAGTGGAACTCATATTCCGCTTATGCAATTAGCAGAAATAAAATTTACACAAGGACCTCAGGAAATAAAAGCCGAAGATACTTTCCTTATGGGATATGTTTTGTTCGACAAAAAAAACGATATTGCCGAAGTGGAAGTTGTTGAAAAGGCAAAAAAATTTCTTGATGAAAAAATAGAAGCGGGCGAATTGAAACTGCCTGCAGGAATAACATATTCTTTTGCAGGAAATTATGTGAATCAAATACGCGCGGAAAAAAAGTTGTTTATGGTAATACCAATTGCTCTGTTTCTGATTTTTTTAATTCTATATTTTCAATTTAAATCTACATTGTTAACGTGTATTGTATTCAGCGGTATTTTCGTTGCATGGTCAGGAGGATTTATAATGATATGGCTGTATAATCAGCCTTGGTTTATGGATTTCAGTTTGTTCGGAGAGAATATGCGGAATATATTTCAGATACATAATTTCAACCTCAGCGTTGCAGTCTGGGTGGGTTTTCTTGCACTGTTCGGAATAGCCTCGGACGACGGAGTGGTTATGATGACATATATATGTCAGGTTTTTGAAAAAAAAAGCATATCGGATAAGAAAGAAATTCATAATGCAATTATAGCAGCAGGAGAACGCAGAATCAGGCCATGCCTTATGACTACAGCGACTACTTTACTTGCCTTACTTCCAGTTTTAACTTCATCAGGACGAGGATCTGATATAATGATTCCTATGGCTATACCTTCATTCGGAGGAATGCTGATTGAAGTCATTACAATGTTTATAGTGCCTGTTTTATATTCTTTAGTTGTTGAGATAAAATCTAAGTGGTCATAAATATTTTTTTGAAAATTATAGGAATTATCCGATTACTTTATAAAAAAATAAGAGTATTGTAAAAAATAATATTAAATGTATAATAAAATTGCGTTTTTTAAAATTTTAATGTTTTTGGTTTTATGATGTTTTTAGATAAGTTTAATTTTATTTATAAGGATATTTTAAAAATATGTCAAAAAAAAAAATAATAATTATTATTTTTATAATTTTTTTTACGGCTGCAGTTTTATTTTTAATTTTAACAAATAAAAAAAATAAATCTAAATCTAACAATACGTCAAGCGTTAAAAGTTCTCATAAAATAATAAAAGAATTGCAGGATGAATCAAATGAACAAGCTACAAATGAAACATTTACTTGCCCGATGCATCCTGAAGTAGTTAGAGACAGACCTGGCAAATGTCCTAAATGCGGAATGGAATTAGTTTTGAAAGAAGAATAAACAAATTCAATACAAAATTTAATAATCTTTTACTGCTTGTTTTTTTTACTGATCAATAAATCTGCTGTTAATACTCCGATAAACAATTTATCTGTATCTGAAGAATATAACGGTATTGAATAAGTAGTCATTAAAATATCTGCACCAGCTCCGCCATCATCATAATATGGCTCACTCCACATAGGCGCTCCGGATTTAACTGTTTCTGTATACCATTTTTGGTTAGGAGAAGTGTAATCATAAAAATCAATTAAATCTTTTTCCAAAATTTTTCCTTCATTTCTGTAAATATACGGAGATGTTTTTATTATTTTTCCATCTTTTTCTGTAGGAGCAAATGCAAATGCTGAAGCAAGAATATCTGGATTTTGTTCAATAAAATTTTTTAAAATACCGTACATTTCTTTAGGTTCAAGTTTTTTATCTTTTAAAGTATTTGCTAATTCTGTCAACTTTTTTTCTGTATTAATTTTTAATTGAGCGTCAGCATCAGTAACTACAGGAGCCTGTTCTTCTTTATTTTGGTTTTGACTGTTCTGATTAGACACGCAATTAGAAACAAATAACAATAAAAAAAGAATTAATGAAAAATTAATTAAAGTAAAATTAGATTTCATGATTTTCTCCTATGATAAATATCAATATTTTTTATAAATAACCTATACTT
>JAGOBX010000581.1 GCA_017999075.1 Candidatus Babelota bacterium
GAATATATGTAATAATATTAAAAAAGTCAAGATATTTTTTGTTTTTTAGAAAAAATATTAATATTACCAAAAATAACAATATTGAAAATGTGACAAGTGTCACAAAAAAATATGTTTTCTCATTTTTTAATAGTTTAATGTCAAAATTCCCTTTATTTAATTTTACAGATAAAAATAAATAATTTGAACGTATTTTATTTACAGGAACATTGTTATACAGAATTTTATGAAAATTAGAAAATTTTTCACTGATGAATAAATATGCGCTTGAATCAGAATATCCGGTAATATGTATTAAATTGTCAGTTGATACAATATTGTTTATTACTGATTTATTATTGTTTATTTGAAAAATATTTTTAAAATTTTCGATATAATTATTTTTATTGGCATTGTTATCGGATGAGCCGTTTATTATAAGAATATCTGAACAGTCAATTTTATTATTTTTAATCATATTATAAGATTTAATTAAATCGGGTTCAAATATTATATTTGAAAATATTTTGGCATAACCGATATTTTTTTTGTTTTCATAAATATAGAGATCCTTATATTTTTTTAAATATATTATTTTTTCTGAAATGTTAAGAGGCAAGTCTGAAACAATATATTTTATATTTAATAAATTTATAAGTTGCGAGTTTAAATCCGGTTTGCTTATTTCCGTATTTGGATGAACATCAGATAAATTTGTTTCAATGTTTCTCATATAATATATAAAATCATTATCAACAAGGGGATCATATCCTCTTACGCTTTTTATTTGATAAAACATCGGGCCATTCAATGCAAAAAAATGATCAAGTGGAACCAAAGGCAGAACTCTGTAATTATCAGTGTTTAATTGTATGTTGTCGTAAAAAGTCATATCATCTTTTATTTCTTTAATTGATTTGACCTCGAAAAATTTTTGGTTGAAAGAATATATATCTGCCACAAATAAAATAACAAGCAGTATAGAAAATTTTTTTGATTTATCAGAAATAAAAAAAATAGCAGAATAACAAATCAATAAAATAAAAAATTTATTAAACTGCATTATAGCAGAATTATAAGCTGTAATAATAAAATTTTCATAAAAATTCCAATTGTGGAAATGCTCGGATTTCATAGAATATTTTTGAAATCCCTTTTTCAAAATATAATTTAAAATAGTTGAATTATAAAAGAAAATGCATATTATAAAAAAACAATAAATAATTATTGCCGAAACTGTAAAACGTATAATATTTTTTTTGTAAACACCGTTTTTTTTTGATAAAAAAATATGGAATCCGTAAGCAGAAGTTATAATTATGAATATTTCATAAAAAAATAATATTCTGTGAGGTTCTCGAAATTTATCGAATCCTGGAATTAGGTAAAACAAAATTTTGAACACGAAAGTATTTTTACCTAATCCTATGATTATTGAAATTAAACTTAATAGAAACAATAAAAAAATTTTTTTATTTTTTATAATATATGGAAAAGTCAATATAATAATTATTATTGGAAGCAAACCTGTGAATTCGTTATGGGTGTGCGCGAATTTTAAAGGCCTCCAGTATTTCCCCCAATCTGTTCCTTCAATAGTATTTCCAAATAAATCAGGGATAAAAGCGCATATTAATTTTGCCGGTTCAAGAGAACCGTCGGAACTGAAAAAAAAATTTTTAGTGTTATTTCTTGAACTTGATTTATTAAATTCAAAAGTAGGATATATTTGAGGAAAAGAAATTATTATTACTAAAACCGCAGCAGCAGTTAAATAAAAAATTTTTTTTAATGAAAAAATCTTGTAATTATTTATGACAGTTGCAGCTATAATAATTGCGGAAAATAAAATTGCATAGTATGGGAATTGGGGATGTCCTCCGAGTATTGAAAAACTTAGACATATTCCGTAAAAGAATATATTTTTTTCGCTGTCTGGCTGTAAGAATTTAAAAAGATGATAAAATATGAAAGGAACCCATACATATGCATTGAAAACTTGTTTTAATGGAGAATATGCGACAGGAAACCAAGCAAATCCCAAAGCAATTACTCCGTATAAAACTGCAAGTTTATTTTTCACAAAAAAAGAAATTAAATAATAACATCCGGAAATAAATATTATATAATTAATAAAAAATGTTATTTTAAATGCTGTTAAAGGTTCTATGAAATAAAAGAAAATATCAATAGGATAAAATATACCTGCCTGAATGTTGGCAAGAAAAGGAACACCGCAAAAAACATAAGGATTATAGTAAGGCAATGAAAAATTTTTTTGGAAAGAATTGAATATATGATTTTTCCACGGTAGAGACATTGTAATGAAATCTCCGGTATATGGAAGATATTCAAAAAAAATTTTATTAAAAAATAGAATAAAAACAGCCAATATAGCCAGAAAATTCCATTTGTGTTTTTTAAAAAATTCAAATCTCATCTTTTTATCTTAATTTATAATAAATAAAGTTATCCGGTCAAAAATTATAATTTCGGAAGAATTTTCCGGAAAATTACAAAAAGTTTTATTTTTGTTTTATTACCCAATTTAAAATAATTATAAATTTAGCTTCTTTAAAGTCAATATATTTTTTGTGACAGTATTATGG
>JAGOBX010000065.1 GCA_017999075.1 Candidatus Babelota bacterium
GGATATGATGAGGTTTACATTATAGATGCAGTAGTTGTTGAAAATGGAAAAATCGGAGAATTATATGAATATAATTTCAATGATTTTAATAAGTATCTGCATTTAAGTTCTCCGCATACTTTTAATCTTCCGACTGCTTTAAAAATGGTGGAGCTATACGGTCAACTTCCTAAAATTATAAAGATATATGGAATAAATATTGAAAACAAGCTTGAGTTTTCAGAAGAATTTTCCGAAGGGATAAAAAATAAAATAGACGAAATAACTGAAAAAATTATTAAAAATATTGAAGAATTGAAAAATAGTTGTTTGGAAATTTAGAAAAAAATTATTTAGGAGGATCAAGAATGAGTTCAAAACACAGAATCGGAATTTTTATTTGCCGCTGCGGAACTAATATAGCCGACAAATTGAATTTCGATGAATTGAAAGAGCGGATTGCAAAATTTCCTGATGTAATCGGTGTTTTTGAAGATAACTTTTTTTGCGCTCCTGCCGGAAAAACAAAAATTAAAGAAGTTGTAGAAAAAGAAAAATTGACAGGTTGTTGTTTTGCCGCTTGTTCGCATCGAGTTCATGAAAAAACTTTTATGGATACGATAAATGAAACAGGGTTGAACCAGTTCATGATACAGATGGCTAATTTGAGGGAACATATAACCTGGGTTGTAAATGATAAAAATGAAGCTACAGAAAGGGCATATAGACAGATAAAAGCTGCAGTTGCAAGATTGAAACATCAAGTGGAACTTGAAATAAAACATATTGATTTAAAAACTGACGTTGCAATAATCGGTGGGGGGATAGCAGGAATAAAAGCAGCTAAAGCTTTGGCTAAAGATTCAAACCGGACGATTTACCTGATTGAAAAAGAAGCTACGCTCGGAGGATGGATGCCGAAATGGGAAAAATCTTATCCTACAATGGATTGCAACCCATGTTTTCTTGCTCCTGAACTGACAGATATGCGTGATTATAAAAATATAAAAGTTATAACTCTCGCAGAAATTCAGGAAATAAAAGGGTTTTATGGTAATTTTAATCTTAAGATAAAACAGAAAGCAAGATATGTAAATGAAGGCTGTATAGGTTGCATGGAATGTTTTAATGTTTGCCCGGTTAAAGTAAAAAATGAATTTAATTCAAATATGAATTACAGAAATTCTATATATATACCTTTCCCGGGCAGTTATCCGAATCTTGCTTTGATTGACGAAAAAAGCTGTTTGAGATTTAAAGGAGAAGACTGTACAAAATGTAAAGAAAGTTGTATGTTTGAAGCGATTGAATATAATCAGACATCACTTGATTGGGATATCAGTGTAGGAGCAGTGATAGTAGCAACGGGATTTGAATTTATAGATATTGCTGAATTTCCTCAGTATAATTATACGGGTACAACCAATATTTTTACAAATTTTGAATTTGAAAGAATGATGTCGTCATCAGGACCGTCACACGGGCATATAAAAACGAGAGATGATAAAGATCCTCAAAGTGTTGCAATTGTATATTGCGGAGGAAGATCAAAAGCAGGGTATTGTTCGTCAGTATGCTGCGGAACATCAATGAAATATGCGAAATTTTTATTAGGACATAATCCGGGTGTGAAAATTTATCAAATATATTCGGAAATCTGCCTTGAAGGCGATGGTGTTCAGAGGATGAAAGAAGAATTGGAAAAAGAAGGCGTAGAATTTATAAAAGTTGATGATTATAGAAATATAAAAGTTTCTGCGGCAGGCGGAAATACTGAAATAATGTATACACAAAATAATATAGAAAAAAAAATTACTGCGAATATTACTGTAGTATCAATGGGAATAAAACAATCCGAAGGCAGCAGACAGGTATCAAAAATGATGGATTTGACTTTTACTAAAGACGGTTGGTTTGATAAATGGCATTCAAAAATGGAGCCTGTGACAAGTGTTGTTGAAGGTGTATTTCTTGCAGGATGTTGTTCGGGTCCTAAAGATGTCGGCAGATCAGTTGTATCTGCAAAATCAGCAGTTGGCGAAGCATTGTCCAAACTAATACCGGGCCAGAAAATAGAACTTGATCCGAAAGTAAGTTATTCTGATGAGACAAAATGCGGAGGCTGCAAAATGTGCATAACCGTATGTCCGTATAAAGCTATTAGTTTCGACGAATCAAAACGGGTTTCTGTTGTAAGTGAAATTTTATGTAAAGGATGCGGAACCTGTGTTGCTTTATGTCCGGCAGGAGCTTTGAGAAACAGGCATTTTGAAGATGAACAGATCAGAATAGAAATTGAAACTTTGATATGAAAAAATGACAACTAATATTTTTAAAGGCATAAGAAAAATAGAAATTAAAAAATTAAGGTATTAAGATTAATATTTGAAAAATCTGACAATGAAAATTATAATAATTATTATTCGAGGAGGCAGAAATGACTGAACAGTTTAAACCTAAAATAATAGCATTTGTGTGTAACTGGTGTTCATACGGAGGAGCTGATAATGCAGGAAATAATAAATTTCCAGTGCCTGCTGAAATAAGGCTGATACGTGTAATGTGTTCCGGCAGAATCGATTCTCAATTTGTAATAGAAGCTTTACAGGACGGCGCTGATGGAGTAATGATATTAGGATGTCACCCGGGAGATTGTCATTATAAAGAAGGAAATTACAGTGCATTGAAACGTAATAAATTATTGGAGAAAATACTTGATGGTTTTGGAATATCCAGAGAACGTGTTTATCTTGATTGGGTGGCCGCTTCCGAAGGAGAAAAATTTTCAAGAGTAACCACTGAATTTGTAAATAAAATTAAAAGTATAGGACCATATATTCAGGCTGTAAAAACAACTGCCTAAAATTATTTAAGGAGGAAATTAAATGTCAAAAGCTAAAATAGCGATATTTTGGGCTGCATCGTGCGGCGGCTGCGATATAGCAACATTGGATATTCATGAAACGCTTATACCGCTTCTTGAAAAAATAGAATTTGTATTTTGGCCATGCGCAATGGATTTTAAATATGCGGATGTTGAATCTATGCCTGATAAAAATATAGATGTTTGTTTATTTAATGGAGCAATAAGAAATTCTGAAAATGAACATGTAGCAAAACTTCTAAGAAAAAAAAGTAAGTTAATGGTAGCATTCGGAGCTTGTTCGAGCTGGGGAGGAATTCCTGCGCTGATAAATTTTTCCACTAATAAAGAAACATTTGACTGGGTTTATAAAAATTGTCCGAGTGCTGACAATAATGATGGAATTATTCCCAAGACTCATACGAAACACGATGGTTATGATTTGGAACTTCCGGAACTTTACGATACAACTAAAAAGTTGTCTGATGTTGTTGATGTGGATTATTATGTTCCGGGATGTCCGCCTGTTCCAAATCAAATAGTAGCTGTAGTTTCCGCAATATTGGAAGGAAAACTTCCGCCGAAAGGTTCTGTAGTGGGAGCCGGAGAAAAAAATCTTTGTGATGAATGCAAACGTACAAGAAAAGAAAAAAAAATTAAAAAGTTTGTAAGAATACAGGAAATGGAAAGTATATCAAGCGAGGAATGTCTGCTTGATCAGGGTATGTTATGTATGGGACCTGTAACCAGATCAGGATGCGGAGCATTATGTCCGGCAGCGAATGTTGGATGCGACGGATGTTACGGACCTGCGTCTGGCATTAAAGATACCGGACTTAAAATGGTATCTGCTCTTGCGTCTGTAATTGATTCAAAAGATGAAAAAGAAATAGAAAAAATTATTGACACAATATCAGATCCAGCAGGGAGATTTTATAAATATACGATGAGTCAATCATTATTAAAACGAAAGGCGGTGAAAAAATAAATGAGACGAATAACAATTGATCCGATAACACGGCTTGAAGGTCATGGAAAAATAGAAATTTTTTTGGACGAAGAAGGAAATGTGAAAAAAACATTTTTTCAAGTTCCTGAACTGCGCGGATTTGAACAGTTTGCGATAGGCCGCCCGATAGAAGAAATGCCGAGAATAACTTCCCGCATATGCGGAGTATGTCCTGAAGCGCATATGATGGCTGCGGCTAAAGCCGGAGATGCTGTTTATAATGTTCAGGTTCCATCAGCCGGAAAAAAATTAAGAGAGCTACAGTACAGTTCATTTTATGTTCAGGATCATGCAACTCATTTTTACGCCTTGGGAGGACCTGATTTTGTATTAGGTCCTGATGCCCCTAAATCGGAAAGAAATATTATAGGAGTAATAAATAAAGTTGGTCTTGAAATAGGAAGTAAAGTTATTCAGGCAAGAAAATTCGGTCATAGAGTTTCTCAGATTCTTGGCGGTAGAACTACTCATTCTGTAAGCGCAATACCCGGCGGTATGAGTAAACCTATAGCTAACGATGACGAATATAATGAATTATTGAAAATCGGCGAATACTTTTTAGAATTCGGCAAACTTACAATAAAAATTTTTGAAGATATAGTTATTGCAAATAAAAAATATGTTGAACTGATTACCGGCGATATTTATTTTCATAAAACTCATAATATGGGGCTTGTAGATAAAAATAATTGCGTGAATTTTTACGATGGCCAAGTAAGAATAGTTGATGTTGAAGGCAGAGAAATGCATAAGTTTGAAGGGAAAGATTATAGAAATTATATTGCCGAACATGTCGAAGATTACACTTATTTAAAATTTCCGTATATAAAATCAAAAGGATGGAAAGGGTTTACCGATGGAATGGAGAGTGGTGTTTATAAAGCTACTCCATTGTCAAGATTGAACGCTTCTGATAAAATGGCCACTCCGCTTGCTCAGGCAGAATATGAGAAAATGTATAAGACTCTTGGTGGAAAACCTGTTCATCATACTTTGGCTACTCATTGGGCGCGCGTCATAGAATTATTGTACGCTGCTGAAAGATATAATGAATTGATAAAGGATCCTGAAATACGGTCGGATAAGGTAAGAGCGAAAGTAACTGAAAATCCTAAAGAAGGTATAGGTGTAGTAGAAGCCCCTCGCGGAACTTTATATCATCATTATGTGACAGATGAAAAAGGAATTGTAACTAAAGCTAATTTAATTGTGGGTACTACTAATAATAATGCTCCGATAACTATGTCTATTACGCGGGCTGCGGAAAAATTAATTCATAAAGGACAGATTCCTACAGACGCGGTTCTGAATATGATTGAAATGGCATTTCGGGCATACGATCCGTGTTTTTCGTGCGCGACCCATTCGCTGCCAGGTCAGATGCCTCTTGAAGTGGTAATTTATGATGATAAAATGGAAGTTTTAGAAACAATAAGAAGATAAAAATTTTTTAATGTAAAAATATAAAATGAATTTTATATTATAACCCAAAAATGTTTGGCAATAGTATAAAACTCCAGTTCTGAAGTTTATAAATTTATATACATCATAACTGGAGTTTTTATATTATAGAATCATATCTTAACACTGAATTTTAGTATCAATTAGCTTGCAAATAATATATATGGCTGATAACATAATAATAGGCTTTGGAGCTGAATCGAACGGAACTTATACAATCGTAAAAAATAAGGAATTTAAAATCAGCAGGCAATATGGAATTCTCGCTGAATACGGAAATTATTCTGAATTTTATAAACATATAAAGAATGAAATTGAAGAATATAAAAATTCCTATGAAATAATTTTTGTATGTGATAAACATCCTGATTATGTTTCAACATCGCTTGCCGAAGAATTTCATTGTTTGATTCCTGATTCTAAATTATACAAAGTCCAGCATCATTATGCTCATATTGCTTCTGTTTTGTATGAAAATAAAATTACAGAGAATGTTATTGGTTTTGTTTTTGACGGAACCGGATACGGAGACGATGGAAATAGTTGGGGCGGAGAAGTTTTATTGGCAGGCGCTAATAAATATGAAAGATGCATGCATATTGATTATGTTGACCAGCCAGGTTCTGATATGGTAGTAACAGAACCATGGAGAATGGGTATTTCTTATTTAGTAAAATCAAATATTGAATATGAAAAATTTTATACTGGAATTGGAAAAGAAAAGGTAAACATAATAAAAAATATGATTAAAAATAAAATAAATTGTCCGTTAACTTCCAGCGCAGGACGTTTGTTTGATGCGGTTGCGAGTTTGTCAGGGGTTTGCTGTTATACGGATACTCCGGCAGGAGCGGCAATTGCATTAGAAAAAATAGCGGCAAAAAATATTTATGAATTTTATGATTATGAAATTAAAAATAATTCAATTTTTTTTAATGAGACAATAAGACAAATTATTAATGATTTGAAGAAGGATGTAAGCAGTCAGGTAATTTCAGCTAAATTTCATAATACTATTGCCAAAATGATTTTTGAAATTTCAATTGAACTTTCAAAAATATATTCTATAAATAAAGTTGCATTGTCAGGCGGATGTTTTCAGAATAAATTTCTTATGGAAAGAATAAAATTAAATTTTTCAAAAAGTAAATTAAAATTATTTACCAATATTAATTTATCAACCACTGATGCTAATATATCGGTTGGGCAGGTATTCATAGTTTTAACCCGTAATAGTTATAATGATTTTTTTTAGTTTTATTGTGATTTTAAATGGTTGGTTTACAAAATAAATTTATTTTCATATTTTTATTGATTATCAATTAACAGGTTTGTAAACTAATCATTTAAAATCAGAGTATTCATAATTTGAGGTGTATAATTTATGTGTTTAGCTGTTCCTGTTCTGGTCGTTGAAAAAAATGATTTGGACGGTAAAGTAAATATAGGCGGAGTAACACGGAATATCCGTTTTGATTTAATAGACAGTGTATCTGTAGGGGATTATGTTTTAATTCATGCAGGTTATGCGATAGAAGTTTTATCAGAATCTGAAGCTGAAGAAAATTTGAAAGAATTGGAAAAACTATGAAATATATAGACGAATACAGAAATTCGGATATTATAAAAAAATATATAGAAAAGATAAAATTGATATCAGAAAAAAAAATTAATATAATGGAAATATGCGGCGGACATACAGTAGCAATTCATAAATCCGGATTTCATGAATTATTTAAAAAAAATATAAATTTTTTATCAGGTCCTGGTTGTCCTGTATGCGTAACATCAACCGCAGATATAGATAAAATAATATATTTGTCAACCCAACTAAATTCTATTTTGTGCATATACGGGGATTTGCTGAAAGTTCCTGGTTCTAAATCATCGCTTATGATCGAGAAAGCTTCAGGAGCTGATATCAGAGTTGTGTATTCTGTTCACGATGCTTTAAATTTAGCGTTAACCGCTGCAAATAAAACAGTATATTTTGCAGGTATAGGATTTGAAACCACTGCGCCTCTTTCAGCTGCTGCAGTTTTGGAAGCAGAACAAAAAAATATAAAAAATTTTAAATTATTATCTTTGCATAAAACTGTTGCGCCTGCAATTAGGGTTTTGTTAGGTGATGCTGACAACGAAATTGATGCGTTTATTTTGCCTGGACATGTGTCGTCTGTAACAGGAGAATCAGCCTATAATTTTATATCAGAACAATATTCAAAATCTGCAGTTATAACAGGATTTGAACCGCTGGATATAATATCATCTGTTTATCATATAATCAGTATGCATGAACAAAAAAAAAATAAAATTATAAATAATTATAAACGTGCTGTAAAACCTCAGGGAAATTTAAAAGCCCAGGAAATATTGAATTTGGTTTTTGATAACTGCGGAACTGAATGGCGCGGATTAGGGATGATTGAAAACAGCGGACTGCGACTGAAAAACAAATTTTCAAAATATGATGCAGAAAAAAATATGGATTTTCCGAAAAATATTTTTTTGAAAAACACTGGATGTATATGTTCTGAAATTCTAACAGGAAAGAAAAAACCTTTTGAATGCGTATTATTTGATGAAATTTGTAATCCTGATAATCCGGCAGGTGCATGTATGGTTTCTAATGAAGGCGCATGCGGCGCTTATTATAAATATAAAAAATAAACAGGTATTATTAATTATGGATAAAATAATGTTTGCGCATGACAGCGGCGGAAGATTGTCGCATAAACTTATTAATGAAGTTTTTTTTAAATATTTTAAAAATCCGATTTTAGATAAAACAGATGATTCGGCAAATATTAAATCGCCAGGGAAATTACTGGCATATACAACAGATTCATTTGTAATAAAACCGAGGTTTTTTCCTGGCGGGGATATTGGAAAATTAGCTGTTTGCGGTACTTTGAACGATATCGGTGTTCAGGGAGCAACTCCGAAATATCTGACTGCAGGATTTATAATAGAAGAAGGATTTTCAATTTCAGAACTTGAAAAAATTGTGATATCTATGGCTTTATGCGCAGAACAAAACGGGGTTCAAATTGTAGCCGGTGATACTAAAATTGTTGAGAAAAACGCATGTGACGGATTGTTTATAAATGTTTCGGGAATAGGTTTTTTTGAAACAGATAATATTCCGGATATAGACAGGATTTCAAATGGAGATAAAGTAATAATAACCGGCACTATAGGCGATCATGGAATGACTATACTGACGCAACGAAAAGAAATTGGAATCGAATCAAATTTAAAAAGCGATTGTGCTGCTCTTTCAAAAATTTTAGTGGAATTAGTAAAAAAATTTAACCCGGATATTAAATTTATGAGGGATCCAACTCGCGGCGGATTGGCAGGAATATTAATTGAAATCGCGGAAAAATCAGATAAAGGTATTATGTTATATGAAGAACAAATTCCTGTATCGGCTGAGGTCAAAGCTATATGTGAAATATTGGGGTTTGATCCGTTATATGTAGCGAATGAAGGAAAATGCGCAGTTATTGTAGATAAAAGGGCAGAAAAAGATTGTTTGAATTTTTTGAAGAAATTTACAGAATGCAGAAACTCGTCAGTTATAGGGGAAATAATAGAATCCCCGGATAAAAAAGTATTAATGAAATCTCTTTATGGCGGAACGAGGATTGTTTCAATGCTGTCAGGTGAACAATTACCGCGTATATGTTAATATTAAAATATTTTATCGGAGGAATATAAGATGCATGAGTGGGCGCTTGCAGAATCTATAGTTGAAACGTCAGTTAGAGAAATAAAAAAAGCGGATTTTTCAACTGTAAAAGAAATTAAAATAAAAGTCGGAGAATTAGCTCAAATAGATCTTGATTCGGTTAAATTCGCTATTTCGAATATTTTACCTGAATATGATATTAAACTTTCTGAATCATTATTTGTTTTTGAAAATTCAACCGCAGTTCTATGCTGCCGTGTTTGCGGAGCGGAATGGAATTATGCAGAATCTATGAAAAAAATATCTGATGAAAATATTGAGTCAATTCATTTTATTCCTGAAATGGTTCATGGATTTGTCAGATGCATATCATGCGGCAGTCCTGATTTTGAAGTTAAGTCAGGCAGAGGATTAACTATAGATTATATTGAAGGAGAATAATAAAATATGGACCCGCGTATTTCAATTATAGATAAACGGTTAGCTGAAGTTAAACGGATTATTGCTGTTTCGGGAGGCAAAGGAGGAGTAGGTAAAAGTTCGGCTGCAGCTGCTCTATCGCTTTGTTTAAGTGATTCAGGTTATAAAACCGGGCTGATAGATCTTGATTTAAACGGATATTCATCACACGTAATATTAAATATTTCAGATAAGCTTTTTCCAAAAGAAGAAAAAGGCCTTGTTCCTCCTGAAATTAATGGAATAAAATATATGACAGCATATTTTTTTTCAAAGAATAATGCTGCTCCTTTGCGAGGATACGATATTTCAAATGCGATAATAGAAATATTCACTATTACGATATGGGATAAACTTGATTTTCTTATTATTGATATGCCTCCAGGTCTTGGGGATACAACTCTTGACACTATAAGATTATTAAAAAAAATGGAATTTTTATTAATTACAACTCCATCAAAAATTTCTCATGAAGTGTTAAAAAAAGAAGTTTCGATATTAAATGAACTGAAAATTAATATTGTTGGCATTGTTCAAAATATGCAAAAAGATGATTTGCCTTTAATAAACATAAGTAATATTGATTTTTTGGGAATTATTGATTTTGATAACAAATATGAATCTTCATTGGGAAATATTGATAAATTAAAGAAAACCGGATTTTATGAAGATATTATGCGTGTTTCAAAAAAAATATTGAATAAATAACGAATGAAAGTATAATTTTAACTATAAAATTTTATAATATAAAATTATCCGAAATTAAAGGAACGGATAATTTTTTTATTTTTAATAATAAAGTAACATTTAATGAGATATTTAAAATGCAGTTTGTATTTTTAAATATCGCATAACATTAATTTTTGGAGGGTGCTGTTTTATGAAAAAAAGTTTTTTTATGGTCATTTTATTATTTGTTGTTATGTTATCTGCCTGTTCAAAAAAAGAAGAATCTAAAATATCAGAACCTCAGGTAAAAATGAAAAGCATATATTTAATAACTTATAAAGAAGATCAATATTACACTAACAACCACATAAAACGTTTAAAAGAATTTTTGTCGAAAAACAATTTTCAAGAAAATAAAGATTATTATTTGAAGATACTTTCAGCTCAATCTGATATGTCTATTATACCAATGCTTGTAGATAAAGCTAAAAATGATAAACCCGACCTGCTGATTACATTTCATTCTGCAGTATTGTACGCCGCCATAAACAGGGCTAATGAATTAAAGAAAGTTTTTTCGATTGTAGCCAATCCTTTTATTTTGGGTGTTGGAAAATCAGATACTGATCATCTTGCCAATATAACCGGATGTTATAACGATGATCCTATTTTTCAGCTTATAAGTTTTTCGAAAGAAGCTGTTCCGTCTATAAAAAAAATCGGATTGATTTATATGCTCGGAGAAGAAGAATCCGAATATTTGAAGAATGAAGTTATTGCTGAGGCGAAAAAAAACAATGTTACAATTGAAGCTCAGCCGTATACTGAACAGAACGGAATCACAGAAGCTGTAAATTCATTGTTAACAAAAAAAATTGATGCGGTGATCCATATGGCTGATTTGAACGGAGATATAAGTTATCAGATATTATCTAAAAAAACTTTTGAAAATAAGATTCCTTTTTTAGCTTACTGGAATGAAGAAAATTCAAAAGCTTTGATAGTTTGCGAGGATGATGATTCTTCTGATTTTAATGAATTTGCAAATTTATCGCTTCGAATACTGCAGGGAGCAGATCCTACTAAGATACCATTTATAAATACATCATCTTCAAATAAATTTTTTATAAATAAAAAAGTTGCTGAATCTATGGGAATTCATATTTCAGAAAATGCTTTGAAAAAAGCTGATAAAATTATCGAGTAAAAAAGTTAAAAGTTAATTGTTTCAAAGTTAACAAAGATAATAAAAGGCGGAAAAATGAAATTAAAAAATAAACTGATGATACCGTCAATAGGCGGACTTGTAATATTAGCAGTCATACTTGTTATAGCAGCTAATTATTATTCTTTGAAAAATTTTGATATAACTTTGAAAAACGGTATTGTTCAGAAAAAAACTGATATAGAGAAAAATATAAATTATCTTGCATATTCAGCTAAAGTAATAGC
>JAGOBX010000583.1 GCA_017999075.1 Candidatus Babelota bacterium
CAAAAATATATTATATTTTTTCAAATTAAAAATTGAAGTGAATATTGTGGAATCCTTATTATGATTATAACAAAAAATTTGTATACTCCAAAAAAATTTGATTATGTCAGAGGAATTAAACCAAAAGTTAAATGTATATTATGTTCTGTATTGAATAATGAGCCTGAAGTTGATAAACTGATAATTTTTAAAGGGGTTACAATGAACATAACAATGAATTTATTTCCTTATAATCCCGGGCATATAATGATTTTTCCTTCAAGACATATTGAAGACACGCGGAATCTTACAGAACAAGAATGGAAAGAAATTTTTGATTTAAAAAAGTTATCTCTTGACTGCCTTGAAGAAGTTTATAAGCCGTCAGGATTCAATATGGGTTTTAATATAGGTCATTTTGGAGGGGCAAGTATTGAACATATTCATTTTCATATTGTGCCGAGATATAAAAATGAAATAGGATTCATGGAATTGTTCAGCGATGCGCGAATTATAGTGGAAAATCCTAAAAAAACAATGAATAAACTCAAAAAAATGTTTAAATCTAAAATTAAACTTAGATAAATTTAATATCGATAAAAAAATAAAGTTGTTTAATTTAAAACATAAAATATTATTAATATAAGTAAGGTGAGTTATTTTGATAATTGTAACAGCTGCTGTAATAAAAAATAAGAATAATAAAATTCTTATAACACAAAGAAAAAAAACTTCGCACAACGCATTGAAATGGGAATTTCCTGGAGGCACGCTTGAACCTGATGAATCGCCGGAACAATGTATTATAAGAGAAATAAAGGAAGAACTTAATATTAATATCGGAGTTATAGATATATTGAAAGTTATATATCATAAATATAAAGAAAAAACAGTAATGCTTCTTGTTTATGAATGCAAATATATTTCAGGGAAACTTGAAAAAATTGAATGCAATGATGCTAAATGGGTTAATCCTGAAGAATTTTTGAAATTCGATTTTGCAGAAGCTGATTTACCTGCTGTAGAAAAAATAATAAACTCCCACAAAAATTAGATGCAAGGTTATGTTATCAAAAAATAAATTTTTATCTTTTTTTTTAATTATTATATTTTTCATACAATATTTTTTTCCAACAGTTTTGTCTGCTGAAATAAAAACAATAAAATTATGGACTTTCTGGGAACAGGATTTGTTCCAGGATGGAATAGATATATTTTTAAAAAATAATCCTGATTATAAAATAGAGTATCAACAATTGTCGTGGGCCAGCGGCAAAGATAAGATTGTAACTTCTGTGGCTGGAGGAGCAGAACCTGATATTATAGAATTAGGTTCCACATGGATGTCGGAATTTATGGAATATAATTCTCTTGCAGATATTACTGATTTTTATGAAAAATCATATTTTGTCGGAGGCTTTGAATCTGCGGTTAAAAAAGGAAAGATATACGGGCTGCCTTTATTCGGGTCAGTAAATATAATTTATTATAATAAAAAATTATTTAGAGACGCAGGTATAAATTCACCTCCAAAAACTTTAAAAGAATTATTGGAAGTTTCAGAGAAAATTAAAAAATCTGGAAATGATGTTTTCGGTTTTTCAATTAAAATTTCAAGTAAAATTACCACGTGGCAAAAATTCATACCGTTTTTATGGACATTAAAAGGGAAAATATTGAATGATGATTTTTCAGAAGTTATGATTAATAACAATGAGATAATATCGGGATTTGAATATTATAAGGAACTTGCCAAATCTTCGTATATAGGAACACAGGATTCTGCCAGACAGGCATTTTATATGGGTAAACTCGGAATGATATTTGACGGTCCTGGCCTTGACCTGGAAAAAAAAGCTCCTGAACTTGAATGGGATTATTTTCTTATGCCTGGGTTAACAGAAAATCAGCCAGGGAAAAGTTTTACAGGAGTTGATTATCTTGCTGTTTTTGATAATAGCAAGCATAAATCTAAGGCAGTTGAACTAATGAATCTGCTTGCTGAAACCTGCAGAATATCAGATAAGATAAAGACCTTGCTTCCATTTCATAAATCCAATTTAGATAATTATTTAAAAAAGTTTCCGCAAGGAATTTATTACGCGGAACAATTGAAAAATTCTATGACTTCTCAGCCGTATGTTAAATGGGAATCGCTTATGGAAGTTTTAAATTATGGAATTGAATCCGTAATATTGAATAAAAGTTCCGTAAAGGAAGCTATACTTAAAACGCAGCAGGAAATGAATGATATACTTAATGCTGATAGAAAATCAGGTAAAAAAATTAATATGAAAATTATTGATTTTGGAATATTTATTACAGGACTTATTTTTATAGTTTGGCTGATTGTTAAAATTAAAAATAAATCTATCATAACTTTTTTGTCGCCATGGGTTATTTCATTTTTATTTTTCAGTTTATATCCTGTTTTACATTCGATATTCGTAAGTTTTACAAATTATAATCCGTTAACTCCTGATAAAGTTTATTTATTGAATTTTAAGAATTATTCGGAAATAATCAAAGATGAACATTTTATTACAGCATTTAAAAATACAATAATTTTTACAGGAATATCCATTCCTGTTACTACAGTGATAGCT
>JAGOBX010000582.1 GCA_017999075.1 Candidatus Babelota bacterium
GTAATTAGTTGTGCAGAGATCAGGAAATTTTTCTGATTTGATGTTTTATACTTTGTATATGATGTTAGCCTTTACAATTAAGCGTGAAATGGATATTTTACACAATCCAAAACGTATTTTATGAGTCATTTTAACCGGTTAATATTAATTAATTTTTCACCGGAGAAGATTCCAGTTTATGTGGTTTTTCATGACTCGTTAAGATTTTAAAACCTTAAATGTCCGGTTTTGAAATTTATATCTTAAACTGAATTTTCTTCAGAGAAAATTTAAATCAAATACACATGTTATTTCAAACTTCGATTTACCACATTGACTAAGACTAACAGATACATTCTGTTTCTTATTCTGCCCATTTTATATTTTCTATCTTCCTATATTTTAAAGTCAGCTCAGGGACCTTATTATCTGAATTTCTATGATCCGGGTTATGTATATCTGATCAGTTCACTGAATATTGCGCAGGGATCCGGTGTCGGTCATTTTGATCATCCGGGCACTACTGTTCAGTTGATCGGAGCAGTTATAATAAAAATTTTTTTTGCATTATCGGGAAAAGATTCTGACATTTCAATCGATGTCTTATCAAGACCTGAAGATTATTTGTATATCCTGAATACATCGTTCATTCTGATAAATTCGGTTGTTCTTGTTATTCTGGGTTTACTTGCTTATAAACTCTCGAAGAACATATATCTCAGCCTGCTTCTTCAGCTTTCGCCGTTTACATCTATGGAAATATTTTATGGTTCTATTATAGTCAGTCCTGATAATTTTTTAATTGCAGTGTCATTGCTTTTTATCTGTGCGCTTCTACTATATTGGTTTAATGATAATAGTGAAGACAATAATGATCCGCCTTCTCTGAAACTTATTATCGTATTTGCAGTTATCTGCGGGCTTGGGCTTGCGACAAAATTAACATTTATTCCGTTGGTTTTTATTCCGTTCTTTCTAATTACGGGATATAAGAACAGAATGTATTTCTGGATCTTTACTGTAGTTAGTTTTTTGATCTTCATATTTCCCATACTTTTTGATCTCAGCCATTTTGCGCTTTGGATCGAGAACCTTGTTATGAAAAGCGGCAAGTATGGAAAAGGGGATTCCAATGTGGTTGATACGAATTTACTGATGCCTAATCTTAAGATGATATTTTCAAAAGATCCCGTTTTTACCATAAGTTACATTACACTGATACTGACCTTTGTCTTTTCTATTGCCATATATAATAAAGAAAAAATTAACGGAGCAAAATATTTTACAAAAGTAAATAAAATAATGCTGAGTTTACTGTTTGCAATTACTCTGCAGATAATGCTTGTTGCAAAACACTATGCTCAGCATTATCTGATCCCTTCTTTGATGTTAAGCATTTTTATTTTAATATTTTGCATATATAAATTTCTCCCTTCTTTAGAAAAAGTCAATAAAAAAATTAATTCCGGAAATTGTTTTGCTGCTGTTTTTGTATTGATAACTCTATGGTCTGGAATCAGGATTCACGAATCATTCAATGCAGCTGTTTTTTTTAGAAAAGAAGCATTTAGTTCTCTGGAATATATAAAAGATAATTATTCGAATAATATGTTAATATCAGATTTCAGAAGTGCAAACATAGAAAGTGCATTGGCTTTCTCAGTCAGATACGCCGCCGGGAAAAAGACAATGTATGAAAATATTATTTCTGGGAAAAACAAGTCTCAGGTATTTTATGATCCATGGAATAATCGTTTTTACAAGACTTCGAATCCGGGTGAATTTAGAAACGATATTCTGAATGTCAAAAAGCAAAATGAAAAGTTAGTTTTGCAAATGTATGACGGATTACCTGAAAAACTTGTTGATAAGTTAGATGAAACATGTAATATAAAAAATTCAACTTATAAAGAAGTTTTTTCCAACGGGAATGGGGAAAGAATTTATGAAGTCACGATTGGGAAATAAAAAACCCGTTTGCTATAACGGGTTAATCTATATAGTATTTTTCTCAATACTCAATACTCAATACTCAATTATCTTTTATCAAATCCTTATACTCTTCATAAAACTTCGCGATCTTCGGTGCAATTACTATCGAACAATAAGACTTCTCCTTATTATTGTTATAATAATCCTGATGATAATCTTCTGCAGGATAATATACATCAAGCGCTGTTACTTCTGTTACAATCGGATCATCCCACAATCCTGAATCGGAAATTTTTTTAATAACATCTTCAGCAGATTTCTTCTGTTCATCAGAATTATAAAAAATTACTGATCTGTACTGCGTGCCGACATCATTTCCCTGCCTGTTCAATGTAGTCGGATCATGTATATGAAAAAAGATCTCAACTAACTTTACATAACTAATGATCTCCGGATCAAAAGTGATCTTCACCACTTCCGCATGTCCTGTCTTTCCGCTGCAGACCTCTTCATATGTAGGGTTTTTTAAGTTACCGCCTGAATATCCCGACTCTACTTTCTCAACGCCTTTTAACTCATTTAAAATTGCTTCGATACACCAGAAGCAGCCTCCTCCGAGAATTACACTATCCAATTTTATTTCATCTCCTTTCTGTGAGTGATTATAACTATAA
>JAGOBX010000066.1 GCA_017999075.1 Candidatus Babelota bacterium
AAATCCGCGTTGTCTGACTGCATTATCTGGTAATTGCTTACTGTGCCGTTATACGGTGTCCATACAAGCTGAACTTCGCCTGGGTTCGGATTTGTATATTGTGTGATTTCAAACTGCGGCGCTCCGCTGTTATTTCCTGCTTGAACATTATAAAGAACATTTGACTTAGCTAAAACATTTCCATTAATATCATATGCTTCCATATCCATTAAATAGTATTCACCTGGCTGCAATCCAGTAATTGTCCATTGTTTTAGAGAAGGTAAACCAAGATTTACTTCAATCTCATTATCAGTAAACATAGTTCCAATATCATACCAAAGTTTATAATATTGAAGATTCGGAATATTATCAGTCCAACTAATCGTTATTTCTCCTTGATTTAAATTTTGTACAGAACTTAACATTATCGCTTCAGGAATATAAACACCTATAACTTCAATTGTCTGATACGGAGTTACTTCTTTGATAATTCCGTTTGCGTCAAGTGCATTAACTCTAACGTAAAATAACCCGCTATCGTCAATATTATTTATTGTATAAAAATTATTAAATATTTCCGGTTCAGATTCATAATTATAAAAATTTTCATTTTTCGAATAAACTACTGTATATTTCACAACATCCTGCAGAGTTGAATTTGCCCATTGCAAATAAATTTGTCCAGCAGCAGGATTAGTTATTGATGTAATACTAAATGAAGAACCTGAATTTTGGTCAAAACCGCATACATATCTGCTTAAAACCGGAGTATGCCCTACTATCTGACCTTGATAAATTGCTAAAACAACAACATAATAAGTATCTGAATAATCTAAATTATTAATAGAATATTGAGTTGAAGTTATTCCTGAACCTATTATTTCCGGAGTAGCAAATAAATTATTTTTTCTAACCTGAATTCTATATTCATCAACTAACCCATTATACGCTCTCCATTCAAAAGAAACATTTCCAGGAGTATTATTAGTCACTTGAAGTAACTCAAATACATTTTCCGAACCTCCTGCATATTCATATATTCCTCTTGAAAAATTTGCAGATTGGTAATTTTCATTAATTGACATTACTGCAATATAATATCCTATATTCGGTTGCAAGCCACTTAAAACTGCCTGTAAATTATTATTCACAAAATTTCTAGGTGAGTTTTCATTTATTTGTGAAACACTGTCATATACAACAGAATATCCTATTATTCCTGCGCTATTATCTGCGCTCCAAGCTAAACTTATTTCTCCATTATTAGGTCCGCGCGAATATGAAGTGATATCAAAAGCAGTACCGCTTATATTATTCGGAGCACTGTTTTTTATCTGTATTCCAGAATAACCTATTTCATTACCACTGCTATTATATGCTCTAACTTCAACTTTATAAGAAGTATCAGGAAATAAAGCTACAAGCATCAAATAATTTCCTGTAATTTGTTCACTTGAATATTCATTGCCGCTGAAATCAGGATTAGCTCCACGTTCATACCACACTTTAAAAAATGAAACATCCTGAATATAACTGTTCCAGTTCACTTCAATACTTCCACCAACATTACCATCGGTTAAAGTCATTGTAATATTAGGCTGACTAGTTCCAGATCCTGTAACATAAATTTCCCAAGGAAGTGTCGGTTCTCCGTACGAATTATATTTGCTTCCATCCCAAACAACACCCTGAACTCTGAATTGATAAGTATCTCCGCCTGTTATTCCAAATATTGTTGCATTATTTCCTGAAAAAATTGTCACATCTGGAGTCCAATTAATTTCTCCTCTTTTTTGATATTCTACTCTATACGCCGGAACCGTCAATTCAGGATTACTATTCCATCCTATGAATACACTGTTATCTCCCTGTTGATTAAGAAAGTTTATTGCAAAAACATCACCTGAAGTGCCGCTGCCATTCGCATATCCTGGGACTACAAAAGTCTGTGCTTTTTTTGTATAAGCATCCCACGCTTCAACTTGTATGTAATATGTTTCTCCCACATTTAATCCGGTTATCGTAAAAAATGCTTCATTTATGAATTCACCTGCTATCTGAGCATTTGACATTTCATAATTGTTAGCATATAATACCTTATAATAATTGAATGTTCCTTGATATGCCGACCATTCCAAGTATATTTCTCCGGTATATGGAGAATTCATATTTGTAATAACAAACAAAGTATCTCCGCCTGTACCGCCTTGACCGTTAACATATATTGATCTTATCGGAGTTTGCTCAAGCATGTTTCCCATATCCCAGCGTTCTACTCTAAAATAATATGTATCCCCGAATAATATATTATTAACTATGAACAAGGTATCTGTAATATAATCTGCCACAATTGTAGAATTAGTCATTGATGGATCAGAAGAATGTGAACGGAATACTTTATAAACCCCAGAATAATTTGAAGATGTCCACTCAAGATATACTTCACCTTGATTTGATGTATTATATATTTCTTTTATTTCAAAAGATTCTTGACTTCCACCACCGGTAGAAGCACTCACATTTTCAATAAAATTCGATTTACCGAGTATTTGCCCTTGTTCATTATACGCTTCAATCTGTACCCTATAATTCTGACCCTGAGTCAACTGAGTTATTTCATACATATTATTAGAAGCATATATTTCATTCAGTACAATTTTTTCTAAAGAAAAACTTGTTCCAGGTCCAGTTTCATATGTTATTGTATAATAATATACATTTTGTAAAGAATGTCCCCATGAAAGAGATATTGCACCATAATTACTTGTACTAGGATATCCAGACAAATAAATATTTTCCTGAGGCCCTGACTCGTTCATTCCTAAAATGTATCTAACTGCAACAGGTGTAGGCAATCCTGAAGCTACATCATTTATATATCCTTGAACTTTAAAGAAATAAGTATCATTATATTGTATATTCATTATTGTAAACGCATTGTCAGTTAACAAATCTGTAGACTGAATATTCTCAGAAAATTCAGGATGTGTAGAATAAATTACTTTATAGTGATTAACTTCGTAATTTTGAGACGGGTTCCATTGAACAAATACTTCACCTTGAATTAAATTTTCTATCATAGTAATTTCAAATTCATTTACAGGAGGCTGTTCAGGTGCTGGAATAAATTTTACAATTTCATTATTAGTATATATATTTGAAGGCGAATAAGTTCCATTATAATATATCATAGCCTGTACTCGAAAAATATAAGTATCATTATCATTCAAATTCTGAATTTCAGAAGATAATAAATCAGTAGGTTCACTAAAATACCAATAATTATTTTTCAGACTTTTATATTCTATTCGGTAATAATTATAATTCCCTGAATAATTTCTTGTCCAGCTTACATTAACTTTTCCAGGTTCCAATACTTCTACGTTCTGTAAACTAAATGCAGGCGCATTTATTGTATGCTGCTGCTGGTTAGTTTTATGTATAATATCTCCGCCAATTTTATACGATTCTATTCCAAAATAATAAGTCATTCCAGGCTGCATTCCAGTCAAAGTATAAGATAAAACATTCCCCACATCAATTTTATTAGAGTTCAAATTCAAACTTACAGAATCATAAACTAATCTATATCCAGTTACTCCAAAATCAGTATAATCTACCGAATCTGTGGTCCATGCGATTTGAACGTTTCCGTTTTCATTTGAACTAATATTTGAAATATTAAACCATCCTACAGTTCCGTTGGAAGATGTAGCATTTTGTTCACTTGTAGAATTTATTACATTTCCAGTTACCCCAAGAGATAATACTTTAAAATAATATTTAGTTTCAGGAACAAGTCCTTTTATTTGTATTGACAAATCTATTCCATCTTCTTTTGTAAATGCTTCGCCTTCTTTATTCAGCATAGTAACATTAGGCTGGCGTGAATATATAGCTTTATAACCAACTACTCCGCCTGATATTAAATCAGCAGAATATTTTACCCAAATTGATCCGATATATTCTCCATAACCTTTATCAATTATAGCAAATGGTGGAGGAGTTATACCTGTTTTTTTGGACAAAACCAGCTGTTCAGGAGCTTCATAAAATACTGAATTATTATTTGTAACCGCAATAACAGAAACTCTATATAAATCTCCCGCAGTTAATCCTGTAAACTCAAAATTATCAATCAATCCCAATCTTACCTGATATTCCCTCTCAAATTCATTACTGCCAGAATCTGTTCTTATCTGCGTCGACACTATATATCCTGTTACTTCTGGAACAGTTCTATCCAATCTCGGCCATTTTACAAAAATTGAACCATCGGCAGAACCTCCGCGCAATTCCGATATATTGAAAACTATTGTTTTAGTAACTTTACTTGAAGTGGATACCTGAACAGGATTAGATAATACTGTTTGAGAAATTTTCACTTCTGATGAATTATAAGCTTCAATAGTTATATTATAACTTACTCCAGGAGCTAAATCCTCTACAAAATAAGCATTATTATATGGAGGAAATAATTTTATACTTTGACCTGAATATGATATTGCATAAGATGGAGCTCCGCTAACAGTAACGGCAGTCCATTTAACTATATAATATGCGGCGCCCTGATAATCTGACCATTCAATCCATATTCCATCGCTGTCAGGAGATACAGCATTCATAATTCTAAAATTATAAGGTATAATCAATTCTTTCTGAGGAGTCACTTTTGTCGGAAGATTATTTTCAATTAACCGCACGCTAAAATTATATGTTTTTCCTGATAATACCTCTATTTCCGCAGAAGTTGTGGATATAAATCCAGGGTATTCCTGCAATAATTCCCCGCCAGGAGTATACGTATAAAACAATTTATATGTTCCATTATCTACTATAGCATTCCAGTTTATTGTCGCTTTATTGGTTGAACTGCTGTATATTGCAGAACTTATTTCAAAAACCTGTTCCGGAACAACATATGTATATTCAGGAGTTGTTTTTAATAATTCTCCGGTAGAACTGTATGATTTAACTACAAAAGTATATGTGCGGCCAGGATATACAGGTACAACAGCTTCCCCTAATGTTTTATTTAATAAATCACGTGAAACGCTTGTTAGTTTTTCTCCCTCCAGAATGTATGAATATTCAACAACATATTTTCCAAAATTATCTGACACATCAGGTTCCCATAACACTTTAACATTATTCAGATATTGAACTGCATTTTTTATTACAAAATCACGCGGCGGCATTTTGTATGCTGTTTTTAAATCAGAAATCTGAGTTTTTCTACTGGAAGCATCATATCCTACAATAATAAAATTATAATCCTTGTAATATAAAATAGTTCCTGGTTTTAATATTGCTCCTGCATTATCCAAAGCAAGTTCCGGAACTATATGACTGGTTTTTCCAGCCAACTGATTTTTAGGAATTTTAAATTCATAATTATCTACCGTAGGAATTTTTGGAGCGGCAGAACCGTAAATTTCAAAATCCATATCTATTTTTTTACCTAAATCTTTTGCTCCAATAAATAATTTCCCTGCATTCGGATTAGGCATATTTACATTAAATTCTTTTGATATTTCACCTTCAGCAAGAGCGCTTGCGGCTTTTTCTGAAGTTATTCCTGCATTTGCAAAAGTAATCGGAGAATAAGTTTTATTTTCTGGAACTCCGTTTTTAACCAATATTCCGCTTACATTAGCTGATAATGACTGAATATTATCTAAACTATAAACATTTATAGTAACAGGATTCACGCTTACAATGTCTCCTTCAGGAGCAGAAGTCATTAGTCCTTTTGTCAACGATGTTGTTAATGTAACTTTCAATTTATTCAAGCCTGCTTCTGCGGCTTTTATTTTAGCTACAACCCATACATCAACATACTGTTCGTTGTTACTCCACTCAAGACGTATTTTTTCACTTTCAACAAATGAACCTGTTGTAAATTTTGGTTTCATTTTTATTTCATCGCTTCCATCGCCGGCCATATTATCAATTTTAAAAATCTGTTTACCCACATTTCCGCTGACAGGAGCTACAATTTTCGAAGCTTCCGCATTGCCTCTGAACTGCCATTTTATAGTATATTCCTCAGCTTCAGGAGCAGGATCAAATGACACTCCTATAATTCCTTTTCCGTCAATTGTAACCACAGGTTTTAACATATCGGCAGTCAAGTTCGCAATCGTGAAATCTGCAGGTATATTTAAAGTTCCCGTATATTTATATACTTTTTCAGTAACAGACGCAGGTACTAAATTTATCGGGTTTTTACCAGTTGCAATTATATCAAAAGGCAATTCCGCAGTTGATTTTGTTAAAGTTATTTTAACCGGCACATCTGTTACAGAATAAGCAGCATCTTTTTCATCATAATACGTTACTGTTATTGCAGGAATCTGATTAGTATATTCCAAATTTGACATTACTGCTTGAACAGTAACATTTTCGTTAGGAACAACATTTGCCCCATCCTGAGGTTTTAAAAATACTGCCGTAGCATTTGTGATTTCAAACTTAACTTTCCCTTTTTTTAAATCTTTGGAGATTAAAACATTTCCTGTAAACTGCACTGCAGATTTTTTCTGTATTGTCCCGATTTTAACAGATTTTTGGGCCGCAGATATTACTGAATACGGCAATGTTTCAGGAAGTTTATTCAAAATAGTTTTTGACGGCTGATCAGTCGTATATGCCGCTCCGTTTTTATCAATATATTTCACGCTGATATTTAAAACTTCAGGCATTGAAACTTCTTCACTTGATATAACAGCAGCTATCCCTACTTCACTTCCATAATTCAAAGTTAACCCGCTTATAGGTTTTATTATTCCGCCAACAGGATCAGTTACTTCCAAAACTGCTTCTCCATCTTTACAACTATCACTGATTTTAATCTTTCCTGAATATAAAACAGCTACAGGCGGAACAGGAGTTATTCCAAAATTCACAGGATATTTGACTCCGGCTGCTAATGCGTTTTCAGGTAAAACTTCAGGAAGTTTTGTCAATATTATATTTTCTGTTTTATACGCCGCGTTGTTTGCATCTGTATATTTTACTGTTATAGCAAAACCTTCGGGAATTACAGCTTCTCCGCTCGATATTCCAGATAAAATCGTTATTTCATTTCCGCCGGCAACTATCTGGATATTCTCATTTGCCATCGGTTTTAAATGTATTCCGCCGGCAACAACAGATTCAAGTATAACAGCTCCGCGTCTTGTGGTTTGCGGCAACCTGAGTTTTCCCGAATACAAAATAGCAACTTTTGGAACAGGTATCGTCCCTATAGTTATTGATTTCGGAGCAGTGGTCAAAATAGCTTCAGGAAGTATTTCAGCAGTTTTAGCTAAACTTACATTCTCATTTTTATATGCATTTCCCGCTTCATCAGCATATTTTACATTAAGTATCATAGCCTCAGGAACTACTGCTTCGCCACTTGATATAACAGCATCAAATATTATTTCTTTTCCTTCTTTTGTTGCTTGAACAACTTCATTGTTTATAGGTTTTACAATTCCGCCTATCCCGCCTGAAACTTCAACAGTAATAATTCCTTTTTTGGCTGCAGGATCAAGAATCATTTTCCCGCGGTAAACAATCGCGTCTTTCTTATCCATTCTGATACCGATTTCAATCTTCTTCAATCCGGCTTTCACCAAACTCGCCATACCTGGCATTTCTTCAGCTTTTTTAAGTTCAACTGTTCCCTGATGCGTTATTGTTCCTATTTTGTTTTTTATTATATATTTTACATTTAAAGCTGCTGCAGCTTCCATCGGCATTAAAGAATTCGGAAATGCGGCGCCTTCGATTTTTATAACATTATTTGGAGCTGCTTCAGTTACAAATGCAGGCAATAAACTTGCATCTGCTTCCTGCAATTCTATAGTCAATAATCCGTCTTTCGCATCAGCAGGAACTTTCAGTTCAGAGCGATACATAACTGTCGGAACAGCAATAAATCTGGTCTGAAACAAGGTTTCATTTTGTCTTACTTCTATATTTATAGGCATTTCTATCGGAGATTCCACTGTGAATCCACCGTCTTCAGCAACTTCTATTTTCTGACCGTTTGCAGTTACAGTAAATTTTATTGCAACCTGTTTCATTTGTTTTACAATATGTGCCGGTTTTCCAAGGTCAGCTACTTCAGCGTCAAATTTTGTCGGAGATATTTCTCCTCCTGACAATTTTCCTTTAACCCTAAACTTTCCAGCAGCTTTATCAACTTTTGCCTCATTTATTTGAAGTTTAGGTTCTTTTATTTTAACTTCATACGCTTTTTCAAATTTCCCACCCTCAAATATTTTAACATCCTCATTATTAATTTTTAAATATGCTATACCCCTGTCATTAGGTTTATTGTCTGTAGCTATTCCTTTAACTATAACCATATTTCCCTGTATAGACGCATCCCATACAAGTTCAGGATTGCTCGCATCTGCAGGCAATTCAGCTTTTGCAGATTTTTCAGTCACCTGACCGCTTTTATCAACTGCTTTCACCTTAACTTCTATAACTTCTTTACCGCCATCATTTTTAATCATTTCTTTAGCAATAACTATAGACTGTTTAAATACTCCGCCTTCTGCAGGAAGAGCAGATGATAGAGGAATGCCTCCAACTAAAACTTCTTTTAATGCAATGTTATCAGTAACTTTTCCATCAATAACAATTTTCCCTGACTCTATCACTGTTCCTGTTATTTCTATGACAGGAGGCATATTATCCTGTAAAACAACCACAAAAGTTGTTTTTTTCCCTGTTCCATCTTCAGCTTCTACTGTTACAGATTGCATTTCTGCGCTTAATACCAATATTTTTTCAAATGTACCATTGTTTAAAACCATCGCTTCATTATTTATTTTTACTGATTTAAGTTCAATATCATCTTCGGCAAAACCTGTTATTTTAACTGTATTGGCGGTATAAACAGGAGACGAAACAACAAGATTAGGAGCTTTTTTATCTTCAAGTGCTTTAACCGTTAAAGTTAACTTTTCCGAAGAAATGTTTTCTGAATTTACTGCCCATAAAGAAATTGTCTTCGGCTGCATTTCCATTTTAATAATTTTTTTAAAAGCTCCGGCTGCATCAGCAGGTCCGATTTTCACTCCATCAAACATAATATCAACGCCTGCGTCAGATATTCCTCCAATAATTGCCTCTTTCCCCAAATACTGAATATCTCCTAAAGTTAACGCTACTTTTTTTATAACTTTTTTCCCTTCAAGAGAAGCAATTTTCTGCATTATTTTTTCAATTGATTCCTGAGCTTCAACAAATTTTTCCGAAGCAAATGAGTCTTTAACAAACTGTAAAATTACAAATAATTCATCTACTGACAATCCTGCAGTTTTTTTATCATTCAATAATTTTTCTGTTTCCTGTATTTTTTCCATCAAACCTTCAGGAGCTTTTTTCCTTGCCAGGGCCAAGGCTTTTTTTGCTTCTGCAATCAATGATGCAGCTTCAGATATATTATTTGACTGCTGAGCCATTAAAGCGCGTTTGAAAACCGCCTCAGCTTCATTTATTATAAATCCGTTTTTTCCTTTATCCAGTAATTCATTGTTAAACTGTTCAATAATTTTATCTATATCTATTATTTCCGATTTTGCCGGCGCTGTTTTTATTTCATTTATTATTGTCTTAATCAATTCTACTGCTTCCTGAAATTTTCCTGCTTTAGCAAGTTCTTCAACATCTTTTATTTTTGCTATTGATTTTTCTATTTCAAATTTTCCAAATTTTTCAGCTACAAGCGGTTCAATTTCAGAACGTAATTTCCCGAGTTCAAGAGCAAATGGATTTTCCGGTTTTTTTAATGTTTCAATATCTTTTAATAAGGTATTCACATCTTTTTCAAACTTATCAAATTTTCTCGTTGAATAAAAATTTTCAACTGTTTTTTTATTATTTTCAAGACTTGTCGGAATTATATACCCTTCTTTCTTTTTTTCTTCCCATTTTGCATTTAATTGTTCATAAAGAATTGTATATTTAGGATCAATTGATTTGAATTGAGCATCATCAGTATCTTCCGGTTTGTTTTGACGGTATTCGCTGCTGCCGTCCGCATTTTTGTTCAGTGTATTGCCTGCGTCAAGTGGACCGCCTGAAGAACCGTTTTCATCAGTTACAAATAATTGTCCTTCTGTCAAAGTCGCTTTAGTCGGTTTTTCATCTCCCTGAGAATCTATTATTCCTTCAGTTCCACGAACTCCGCAAACTGCACTTGGCGTCGAAACCTTGAATGTTGATTGAGTAGATTTCAATTTATCAACATTGAATTTCACTCCTCCGAAATTCACTTTAAAATCACGGTTTTTCGCATTTGTTTTTGCATCCGTAGAATAATCATTTACTACAACTTCAGAATTTTCTTTTATGACAAACTTGGTTTTACCTTCGTCGAATGACAATTCTGCTAATGCGTTCAAGGAAGTTTTTATCTTACTCTGTGATTTAAGCTCCATTCCCTGAACAGCTTTTTCCCATTCTGATGATACGGTAAGTTTTACCATTACCTTACCTGCTACTTTGCTCAATAATATTTTATCTTCTTCGGCAAAACCTGCCGAACAAATTATTGCAGCCATTAAAATTATTATAAACAATACTCTTAATTGCTTAAATTTCATATTAGACAACTCCTTAAAAAATTTTTTTATTCATTTTTAGTTAGATGTATTTAAAACACATTATAAATATAAAGCAATTTCTTTTCATTAATATTTTTTTTTACTATTAAATTTAGTAATCAGTCAATTACTTTATAAAAAGCTTTTTTTTTAAGTTGAAATAAAAATAAATGGCGCGATTGTGTATATTTTTTTATACACAAAATGAAAGAAGATTATTCTAATATATTTTTAAATAATTGAGCATATTGACTAGATATATTTATATAATCATATTTAGTTGTTGAAGCAATATATGCATTTTCAGAAATACGAAAATAAAATTTTTCATCTGACAATAACAATTTTATTTTATCAACATATTCTTCCTTTTTATTACAAACATAACCAGTGTTATTGTTGATTATAAAATCTGTCCAGCCTCCTGTATTAGAACAAACAGGTATCACACCGCAAGCCATTGATTCAATAGCTGCAATGCAAAAAGCTTCATGAAGCGAAGGTAAAAGAAAAATATCAGAATTTTGATATAATTCTATCAATTTTTTTTCATCAACATAATCAAAAAAGAAAATTTTATCTAAAATGTTCAATTTTTCAGCTTTTCTTACAAGATTTTCTTTTTCAGGTCCGTCGCCGACTATAAAATAAATAATATTAAAACCCGAACAAATCAAATCATAAAAAATATCAATTGCAAGCTCCATATTTTTTCTTTTCACAAGACGGCAAACTGAAATAATTATTTTTACAGAATCAGAAATTTTTAATTTCATTCTGACATTTTTATTTTTTAGGGGAGAATATTTTTTAGAATCAATGCAATGCGGGATTATAACGCATTTTTTTTCATATTCCGGAAACAATCCGATAGTTCTGTTCAGCATATCTGAACTCGACAAAACTATTTTATTATTTTTTTTTAAAATTTTTTTAGCTG
>JAGOBX010000584.1 GCA_017999075.1 Candidatus Babelota bacterium
TGCCCACGATGGATATATTTAATTCCAGACCATATTTATTATTTATAATTTCCAACCAATTGAAAACTTCTTCCAAGTGTTTTTTCTCTGAATATCTCCTCCCTGAAGAATTCTTAGAAGGGCTCCAATAGTAACAATTAGAGAATATAACGTCTGGAGCATTTAAATCACTTAATGTTATTTTCCCCATATTTTCCTCCTATTTTTTTTAATCAAGAATACTTTTTGCTTTTTTTAATTTTTCTGTAAGTAGGTTTTGTATATCATCGTAATGGCCTTCTATAACAAAATCATCATATTTCGATCCGCCATAAATTTTTTTCGAACAAAATTCGAAATCTATTATCATTCCTTTTTTGGAATGATAAAATATATATTTCTGTGGAATATATATTTTTTCTGTTCCTGTATCTGTAGTTTCCTGGAGAACTAAGGATTCTCCAGTTTCGCTTAATAAATCAATTTGGACGAAAACTTCTTCACCAGAAGTTCTCGTTCGGAGTACTTTTTTTTCTCCGAATTTTATGATTTTATCCATATATTTCCTCCTCATCAATATAATAAAATATTTAAATTTATTGTCAAGTCTTTTTTGAAAAAATTTTGAAATTTTTTTTAGATTTCTATAAAAAATTCATTTTCAAGTCGAAATTGATAGTATATATCTTCCGAATATTCAAACTGTACAAAGTTAAAATCATATTTATTTATTAATTTGATTATTTCTTTTTCATTCAATTTTATATTACAATAATTTAATTCTTTTAATAGATTAAAATTCCCGAAAGATGAGTTTGAGCCAAATAAAATTTCATAAAGGTTTATAGATATCGGAATTATTTGAATATAAAAATAATAATTGTATAAATTTGTATTGTCAAAATCATTATTATACATTATTGTAACAACAGTAAAGTTTTTTAATTGTTTTACAATCTCATCTTTCATCTGTTTTTTTGTCATTAAAATATTTTACCGTCAATAATTTTTTTATTTTCAACATTATAAAATCCATTTGTATCATATTTTATTATAGCAAAACCATTGTTCCAGTTATTTATAATAGCATAATCTAAATTTTCGCATAAACAACCCGTTACATAACCGCCGTAATATTTACCATTTATATTTTTCCAAGTCTTGTCTTGGGTTCTATGCCAATGACCGCAAATAAAATTATTATGAACTTTTTTCCAAACAATGTTCGTAATATATTCGGCATTGCTATTTTTACAATTTACTTCGTGACCGTGCATATACCATAGCTTCCCTATTGCAAAAGGTTGTTTAACATATTGTATATTTAATTTTTCTAATTCCAGTTTTTCTTGCAGTATATTTTCTAATAGTTCATATAATTCTTTTGCATTACTGATTATATAAGTTTCTAATCTTCTTTCGTGATTGCCTTCTAAATAAATTATTTCTGCATCAGAGAATAAATTTCTGATTTTATATAGAAAATTTTTTGTGATATTTATTTCTTCAAAAACATTTCTTTGTTTTGGATTATTTATAAATTTCGATATTTTATAAAAGTCTACTATATCACCGCCTAATATTATTTTAGTCGGCTTAATATCTCTTATATATTCTATTGCAATATCTAAATTAAGTTTGTCTTCGTATGGGATATGGATATCAGATAAAAAAGCGACTATTTCTTTTGTCTTTACTTCTAATATATCAGGATTAAAAGATAATATGCTTTTGTTATTATAAGCATTTAATAAAAATTCGGCAGTTTTTTCAGAAACACCTAAAAGCTCTTTTAATTTATTTCTGCCGACTTTTTGCTTTTTTAGTATACAATAGGCTTTTTGCCATAAATTTTTATCTATTTGCACGCCGACCATCCGCAAGCAGGGCAATAACAACAACCTTCTGCGTAAAAAAGTTCGTTTTCGCATTCAGGACATAAGCCGAACTCTGGGCAAAGCCCGAAATCAACAAGTCTTTCTGGTTCTGTTTCTTTTAATTTTTCAATTTCTTCTTTTTTCATACCTTCTCCACTACTTTTATTACTCTCTGGTTTTAATCTGCTTACTCCATTACCTATCAACAACATTTTTTTCATAATTTGATTAGAATTCCTTTTTCACCTATATTCCAATATGAAATAAATTTGTCATAATTGTTCGGAGGTATTGTTAAACAACCCTCCGAGTTATCAGTCCTTAATCCGCCTTTGTGGATTAATATCCCGCTCGCTATTTTTTCCCCTTTGTGTCTTGGGTTTTCCTGTATCGTCGGTATTATCCCGCTTCCCTTTTGAGTTAGAACCCTTAAACACTTCCCCAGCCTCTGATGGTTCTCGCATATTATCTGATATGTCCCGTTTGCTATTTCTATCTTCCCATCCTTCCTCAGCACCCCTGAGTCTACATTCATCAGGGTTATCATTAATATTCCTTCGTCTTCCAGTATCGCCTGGCTGTCGTATTTGTCCCCGCTCGGTAGTATTATTGGTGCGTCCGCTTCGTGACTTCTTACTGTGAGTTTTTTCATATATGAACCCTCCAAAAAAAGCTATAAAAAGATTTAATAATAATATTAATATCCCTTTTAATCC
>JAGOBX010000585.1 GCA_017999075.1 Candidatus Babelota bacterium
ATATAAGATTTATTGACTGGAACTCTACTGCGCGTTATTGCAAACCATTTGTAAAAGTTTTTAATGAAGAACGGCAACTGAACGTTACTTTTATGATTGACGCTTCAGCTTCTCTAAATTTTTCATCATCCCCAAAATCAAAACTTGAAATTGCAGCTGAAATCAGCGCATTGTTAGCGTTTGCCGCAATAAAAAATAATGATAAAACCGGAATAATAATTTTTACCGACGAAATTGAAAAATTCATATCTCACAGATATGGAAAAAAACATACACTACTTATTATCAGAGAAATTCTTGCGTATAAACCCGAGCGAAAAAAAACCGATATTTCAAAATCAATAGAATTCGCTTTAAAATCTCTGAAAAAAAAATCGGTTATATTTTTTATTTCTGATTTTTTTGATGAAAATTATACGGACCAGCTCGCAAAACTCCAAAATAAACACGATGTTACAGCAGTATTATTAACCGACCGTCTTGAAAAATCAATAGATGACTACGGAATAATAAAATTTTCAGATCCGGAAACCGGAAAAATACTGGTATTTGATTCGTCTTCTGAAAAAAACAGGAATTATTTTTCAAAACAGTCTGCAATTCTCAACGAAAATATAAAAAATTCTTTTATTAAATACGGAATTGATTTTATCGAGATTTCTACTGAAGGTTCTTATGTAGAGCCTTTGATAAAATATTTTAAAAATAAAATTAAACGGAAAAATTAAATTATGAAAATTATACGATTTTTTTATAAAAAACAAATCAGGTTTGGAATTCTTGAAAATGATATTATCAATGAAATAAAATTCGAAAATGAATTTTCTAAAATTATTCCGATTGGAATAAAAATTAAACACGATAAAACAATAAAATTACTGCCTCCAGTAATGCCGACAAAAATTGCTGCTGTAGGATTGAATTACCGTGACCATGCAGCAGAACTGAAAATGAATCAACCTGAAAAACCGGTATTATTTTTAAAACCTGCTACTTCAGTGATAGGACATAACGATTATATTGTTTTGCCTGAATCAAGTTCTAAAGTCGATTATGAAGCTGAACTCGGTATAATAATAAAAAAACAGTGTTACCGATTAAAGCCAGGACAGGTGAAAAAATATATTCTGGGCTACACTTGCGCGAATGATGTAACTGCTCGTGATTTGCAGAAACTTGACGGACAATGGACACGAGCAAAATCATTTGATACTTTTTGTCCTGTAGGAGTATGTATAGAAACTTCGGTTGACCCATCTAATCTTAATATAAAAGCTGTTTTGAATGGAAAAACTGTCCAGTCTTCAAATACATCAAATATGATATTTGATTGTTTTTATCTTGTATGGTATATTTCAAATATAATGACTTTAAATGCAGGCGATGTTATTATTACCGGTACTCCGCCTGGAGTAGGACAGATTAAATCAGGCGATAAAATAGAAATTGAAATCGAAAATATTTCTAAATTAACTAATAAAGTCAAATAAAATTAACACAAATACTTCATTAGAACTTTAAATAATTGATGAATATATTGTGAAATACTATGTTTCAGCAATTTTTCAATCGTAAATAATTTTACAAAACAATATATGGTTTTTGGCAGGTTTTCAATTCATTTACCTGACTATCATAAAAACTCAGGAATACTGCGCTTTCAACTAAGGCGAATGCATTTATTCGGATTTAATCGCTGTAATAGAAATGTACATTGCTTAATTTTCCTGATTTCAATTTTTTATAAACCGTATCATCGTATTTATTAAACGGTTTGCTAAGAAGTTTATTTTTATTATTTAATATTAATTCATAATAATATAATGCTTTTTTACTGTATTCAACCGAATATTTACAATTTGAGATCAAATCTCTATCTGTTTTATTTTTAACCGGACCATTTGAATTATTATATTTGAAGCAATTATGTACTACACAATGAGTTAAATCATTATATGCATAAGCTAAAATATGATAAACATCATATTTTAAATGAGATTCAGGATATGCTTTCAAAAAATATTCTGCATTTTTTGCAATTGTATACGGAATTTTTATACAATCAATTCCTCTTTCTATATCAATCATTTCAAATGCGCTGAATTCTCCCCATTTTGATTTAGGAAAATTTTTTTCTATTTTTTTTAATATTTCCCAATCCCTAAAAGCATATGCCGGAAATAAATAATTTTGAGGTCCTATTATTTTAAATCCTAATTTAATCAATATATCTATTTCTGTTTTATTTAAATTTTCAGCATTTTTCCATATAATATCTTCTGGAGATGTCGGCCCATGTACAGGATTGCAAAGAGCTATATAATGATTTTCTATCAGATTTCTATATCTTTCAATGTTTTTCTCAAGTGTTTTTTGAGCGGATTTAAATTTATAATATTGAGCTTCATTCATAATATCTGTATCAGAATTATGATTTATAATTGCTTCGTGAAAAGCTAAAGCTGCGCCGATATAATCCTGATTATTGTAAAATTTATATGCTTTGTTTAATATTGAATTGTTTTCAGCTCTCAAAAATTGGACATAAATGATGATTAATAAAAG
>JAGOBX010000586.1 GCA_017999075.1 Candidatus Babelota bacterium
AATATTTGAATTCCAGCACGGGTTTTCAATTAAACTTTTTTTAATTATCCCAACCAGTTCAGAATTCTGGCTGCGGAGCATCAGATCCACTATCCAGTCAAGTATTTCATTTGATTTTGGATTCGCCGTGTTAAATTTATTTACTAAAAAAACTGTTTTTTGCATTTCATCAAGCGTTCTATAATAGATCTGCTCTTCAGCCAATTCTATTGCGCGTATAACTGGTTTGTTTATTATTCGTTCTATTCGGGTCAAATTTTTATTTTCCTTATCATTTATCATTTCACTTCAAACGCATTCTCAATGATTTCAGAATACTCGTCGCTGTCTTTTTCATTTGATTCATAACCCGGTTGAATTCGTCTTATATATTGATCTTCTTCGCAAACAATATTTCTCGAACCCTGCATTTTCAAAGAAGATTTTCTTCCCCAGCACACAGCGTCAATAACTTTATCATTATCATCTACAAGAATTACATCGTCGCCTTTTGCAGATAACTGAAAATCTCCTACAACATTGAGATTTGGAATTGGATTATCTTTTTCTTTAGCTATTACTTTCTTTTTACCCTGTTTGATAGAATTATCAGTATTAGCTTCAATATCGGGTTTTTTATTATATTTTGCGATATAAAAATCAGCGTCTGCGCAAATAATGAATTCTGCATTTGGTTTTATAATGAATTCAGGTTTATTTGGAATTATCCAAATTCCTTCTTTATTTGACTCTGGAAGGGAGTCATATAGCCGCCAATTATTAATTTTTATAGGGTTATCCGTAGGATTATACAGTTTAATCCAATTATTATGGCGTTTATCTTTTTCTTCGCAAGCCGGATAATACATTACTTCCTGAATAACAATATGCGCTGCTTTTATGCTGTCGGCCAATAATTTTACATTATATATATTTTCAACCGCTTTCAGAATTCCTCCTTTTTCCGAACTCATCACAGAAAACAAAGTTTGAGGAATTTTTTCGGTTGATACAATATTGTAAGTTCTGAAATCATTTAATTCTAATTCTATTTTTTCATTCACATTCAGATTGCAATTTTCAAGCAATAAATAAACTTGTTCTTTTTTATTGTCAATTATTGAAAGTTTGATTTTAGAATTTTGTGTTCCTAATATTTTTACAGAATTCTGCAATCCACTCCATTCCCAGTTTGCTGGAAAAGCAATTCGTAATGTGTCAATAATTGTTTTTTCTTTATTGGTAAAGGTTATTTTAAGTGGCTGCTTATAGTATTTTCCTGCAACGAATGATTCCGGAAAAATTTTAATTATTCCGGAACCATCGCCTTTCAAATATACTTTTATACCGGATTTATCATACTTTGAAATCTGATTATTTGAAACAAACCGCGCTGAAATATTTAATTTATTTTTAGATTGTTCAGGCATTCCTGCTTCCAATGCATCTAATGAACCAAGTGATACGATTTCCGAACTAAATGGCTTTATTACAATATCAGAAAATTCTACAGTGTTTTCCAACGAACCGGTTTTATTTTTTTTTTTATTTCCTTTAAATTTAATTTTAGATTTGAAATCTTCCGATTTTTTATTTATTTTCTTTCTTTCACCGGTTTTTTTTCCCTGATTATTATCGGGAATATTTTCTATCAATTTTAAATTTTCAGGCACTTCAATATCAATTCGAGAAATATAAGAAGAAGTTTTATTTGTTATTTGAACAAATATTTCTTCCGGCTCTCCTGCTGTAATCGCATCATTTAATACAACGACGGAAACAGAATCAATATTTAAATCTCCGGAAACTCCCGGACTTCCAAAATAATTAAAATCTCTTATGGATTTCCAATTTAAAGGATTATTTCCGTCTTCATTAAAATTAATTCGTTCAATAGATGAATTATACGATATTGGCCATGGATACCCCGATAAATAATTCACACTGTCAGATAAATTTCCGTAATTATCATAGACCCGTATTTCGCAGCCTTTATTATGAAGAATTATATATTTCTGCATTCGTTCATATTCATTTAAACCTATTACTGGACACATCCGGGTTAATGAAAAATGATACGGCAATTGTTTATTGGACGCATCAAATATCTTTGCGTTTCTTGCAATAATTAAAAAACCCATTGGCGGAAGAGTTATATCTTCCGATAATTCAAATTTAATAGCACTGTCAGGAAAATCAGCATTTCCTGCGGATATTTTATACCCATTTACATTTAAAGGTTCAGCCGCATTATTTAATAATTCTATCCATTCATAATCCTCGTCTTTTAAAATATTTTCATTAATTGATGATGGCGGGTTATACATAATTTCGGATATTAAAAGTTTTGCATCAGCATAAAAAGGAATAATAATAAAAATAAATACCAATAAAAAAATCTTATAACTTTTTTTCTTTTTAATAATTTTATATTTATTAGATATGAAATTATAAAAAAATAATTCACCCCAAAAATCAGATAATATCATAATTACACCTTCTATTTTATAATTTTTATTTTTGATATAATTAAATAATTAAAAAAACAATAATTTTGACTTTTACTCTATTAC
>JAGOBX010000587.1 GCA_017999075.1 Candidatus Babelota bacterium
AAATAACGGTATTACATCTGTAAAATTTAACAGTTCGCTTGATGCAGTTGAATTTGCAATATCAAAATTTGCTATGCAGTCAATGGGATGGTCATCGGGTTCTCCTTTAAAAATGCAGTGCTTTACCGTAAAAGACGGGACTAATGACGGACTTGGGGAAATTTCCGGTAAACCTGATATTACAGATGCTGTAGGAGTTTCAGTAAACCCGTGGGATACTGTTGTTGCAGGAATAGGTAATTTAGCTGGTTATGTCAGCTCTACTGATACAACAGGAAGAGCAAAATATTCTGTAATTATTCATGGAAATCAGTCATTAAATCCGCTTGATGCTATTTCGTCATGGATATATGATGATGTAAACGTTACTCCGAACGGTAATCCGACAGGATACCATAGAACTATTGAAACGCATTTGAATTATAAAGTTCCTGTTAATATTCATAACAGCGCTTCACTGGCGACAGTTCTTCAGTTTTCTTCTCATAATGATTCAAAACGCGATGGAATAAGGTTTAATTCTTTAATATCTTCTATTGTTAACAATTATGACTCTGGAGCTTTAATCGGCGGTGTTTACGGCGAACATATTATGCCTTATTTTGAAGGAGAGGTTAATTCTAAATCACTTGAAATCGGAACACGAGTTTTGATGAATATTTATAATCTTATAAAAAAACCTCGGGTATTCTGGGTTCCTGAACGGGTTATCAAAGGTTCTACTTTCAGAGATATTATTAATAATTATATTACCGGTCAACCTACTGGATATACAGCTGCAATACTTGATGAAATTACACATCTTAAAAGCTGGTACGGAACTGATAATCCGAATAAAATTCATACTATAAACGGCGTGAAATGTTTTATGATAAATGATAATGCGGATCAAAAAAAATTCTGGGTTCAGGACGGAGGTCTGCATCTTGAAACAAGAAAATTATTATTGGATAAAGCGAAAAGTTCTGATCAGGAACAACTTGTTCTGGTGTTTGACGATTGGGAAGCATACGCAGGAAAATCGTTTGGAAGCGGTGTTAATGACAACCCTGATAATTATGATAAAACAATCAAATGGATTGCAAATCACCAATGGATAGAAGTTGTAACGCTTGAACAGATTCTTGATAGAAATTGGAAAACAATCGAACATGTCAATAATAACTTATTGAGTTTGCAGACATACGAATGGCTTAAACACGCTTCTGATAACAGTTATGACAACTGGTATAACGGCTCAAGTTATGAAGATAGTTTTAAAGATGCGGTTCCTGTATTAACAGGCCAGAGATACGGAAGTAAAACATTAATTTCAAACAATAAAAAATACGGGGATATAAACACAACCGGAACTATAATACGGGATGTCTGGGATTCGATTAAATCTTCTCCTGATAATAATTTGAAAGAATTAGCATATTATGCTTATGAAATGCTCATATTTGAAACTGCGTGGCATGATGAAGATAATAACGATTATGCTAAAAATTCTGACGGAACATGGGTATATCCTGATATTTCACGCGATAATATCAGCGGGTGGGCATTAAACCTTCATGGTCAAATTAGACAGATTGGAATAATAACTGCTGCAGCGACATGGGCTGAAAATGTTAAAACAGGAGCTCAGTCATCAACTGCTTCTGCTCAATTACTGGATCTTGATTTTGATGGCGAAAGCGAATATGTTTTAAAAAACAATAAAGTGTTTGCAGTTTTTGAAAATGATGGAGGAAGGTTAGTTGCCGGTTTTGCATACGATCCAGGAATAGGCGGAATAATATGTGTTGGCGCGCCTTCGATTAATAGTGATTATGAAGGCGAAGAAGAAGGAGTAAAACGGTGCAGTTCGTTTAAAGATTTGAATGAAGACAAGTATGTGAATGATATTTATTCGGTTCAGATTGGGACTAACTCTTTGCAGTTCACTTCCTCTGACGGAAAAATACAGAAAACAATAACTTTAAACAACAATAGTGACGTTTTGAATGCTTTGTACGCTGAAACAGTAAATGGTCCCTTATATGTAAGATTCGGATTTGCTCCGAATAATATTGATTTGCTTAATAATGGAAGGGAAAATCTTATTGAAATAGGAAGTCCTTCAAGTGATTTTTATGGGATAAAAAATATTAACGGAGGTCAGGCATTTATTAGTTTTGGTTCTGCAAAGTATAATAGCAGTTCTACAAGAAATAATAAAAATCTTCCGTTGATTACCGAATATGAAATTTATGGAGATACATTGTTTGAGTTTGGTTTAACAATGAACAACGGAGCCGGAGGTATTGATAATATAAAACCTGTTATCGTAAGCGTTGTTCCTGTTGACAATACTACTTTGGATGTTTTGTTCAGCGAATATATTTCTGATTCTTCAGCAAGAATCCTTTCAAATTATTCTATTTCAGTTTCAAGCGCGCCTTCGCAGACATTACAGGTATTGTATGCTCAGTTAAAAGAAAATAAGACTGCAGTACGTTTGACTACATCTCCGCAAAACGCAGTTGATTATAATATTACAATAAATAATATTCAGGATAGAGCTGTTC
>JAGOBX010000067.1 GCA_017999075.1 Candidatus Babelota bacterium
TATTCTTACGTTGCATAATTTTCAATTCTTATTTTCAAATGGGAGGTTTACAGTTTTTTTTTTAATGTAAAATTACAAATATCATGGATATAAAATGCAGAACGTAATTAACCGTAGTTAATCTGTAATACCTCCCCTCCAAAAATTAATGAAAATTAGTTAAAACCAATGAAAATTCAAAAAACTTCTTGACAAAGAAAATAAAATTAAATAAAATAAAAAAGTTTAGTAAAACCTTGATTTTTCAAGAGTTAGAAGAAATTTTAAAATAAATGCCCCCGTAGCTCAGTTGGATAGAGCAGAGGTTTCCTAAACCTTTGGTCGGACGTTCAAGTCGTCTCGGGGGTACTAATTATTACTTTATAAATTTTTACTGTAATTTTACTGTTAAAGATTTTGTTAAAAATAAAAGTTTAGAATATAATATATAGAATAAAAATTATTTTTTTTAAGGAAAAAAAATGAGTAAAAAAGCTATAATTACTGGAATAACAGGTCAGGATGGTTCATATCTTGCTGAGTTTCTTCTTGAAAAAGGATACGAAGTTTATGGAGTGCAGAGAAGATCAAGCACATTAAATCTTGACAGGATCCTTCATTTTAAGGAAAAAATTCAGCTTATATCAGGAGATTTATTGGATCAGAGTTCACTTGTAAATATGATAAAAGATATTCAACCTGACGAAATTTATAATTTAGGCGCGCAAAGTTTTGTTCCTACTTCATGGAATCAGCCTATTTTAACAGGAGAAATAACAGCATTGGGAGTAACGCGTCTTCTTGAGGCGATTTTACAGGTAAATCCTAAAATCAGATTTTACCAGGCTTCATCAAGTGAAATGTTCGGAAAAGTTCAATCCACTCCTCAAACAGAAAAAACTCCGTATTATCCGAGGAGTCCGTATGGCGTTTCAAAGGTTTACGGACATTGGATAACAATTAATTATAGAGAAAGTTATAATATGTTTTGTGTATCAGGAATTTTATTTAATCATGAATCACCGCGTAGAGGTCTTGAATTTGTTACGAGGAAAATTACTAACGGAGTAGCTATGATAAAACATAATATGTTAAAAGAGTTGCGGCTTGGTAATCTTGATGCAAAACGTGACTGGGGTTTTGCAGGAGATTATGTAAAAGCTATGTGGCTTATGCTTCAGCAGGATACTCCGGATGATTATGTGATTTCTACAGGAACCTCTCATACTGTCAGAGAATTTTGTGAACTTGCATTTAGTTGTGCAGGTCTTGATTATAAAAAATATGTGGTTATAGATGAAAAATATTTTCGGCCTGCAGAAGTTCATGAATTACTTGGAGATTGCTCTAAAGCAAAACAAAAATTAGGATGGAAACCTGAAACATCGTTTGAAGAACTTGTTAAAATTATGGTTGAATCAGACTTGAAAATAATAGAAAGGATTAAAAAAGAAAATTATTAATTTAATACAGGGGGGAAAAAATGAGTTTAAAATTTTCTGTAACTTTTTCTGATATACAGGATTTTTCACAAGTTTTTCCGAATCTTGAATCTTCTGAAATAAAAAAATTGGAAAAATTTTTGGTGCAGCAGAAATATCCTGCTAAGATACCGATTTGCACTGAAGGTCAACCCGGAGATGGAATGTTTTTGATAAACCATGGTACAGTTAAAGTTATGAAAAAAATACCTGGCGCATCAAAGCAGATAGGCAAACTTGAAAAAGGCGATGTGTTTGGAGAAATTTCATTTTTGACCAATAGCGCTTTTACTGCAACAGTATATAGTGAAACAGAATGTGAAATCACATGTCTTCCGCGCGAAAAATTTGAAGAAATAGAAAAAAAAGATATTAAACTTGCATATAAAATAGTTCTTGCTTTATCTAAAGTTTTGTCTGAAAAATTATTAACGGTAAATCAATTATTATGAAAAAATCAGATGATAATTTTTTTAATGGAAATTTTTTGTCGGATTTTTTTGACAAAGAAATTATAAATTGGCATAGAATCAAATCTTCGAAAAAAATATATTCTTCAGTACTGGCGAAAAAGGTAGTAAACAAGACTATTTTATTGTTATTATATTATAATTATACTTTATGGCATCTTGAAGATAAAGCTCGTGTAAAAAATGTATCTGATTCTGTTATTGCCGATGTGAAACGTAATATAGACACTGCGAATCAACTTCGAAATAACACAATAGAATTGATAGATGAATTAATTGAAAAAAAACTAAATAATGTTAAGTTGTTGAAAAATTCGTATTTGAGTACTGAAACTATCGGGGCAGCAATAGACAGATTGAGTATAATATCACTTAAAATATTTCATATGAAAGAAGAAACTTTGAGAAAAGATGCTGATTCTGAACATAAAATAAAATGCGGTTCTAAGCTTCAGGTTCTTATGATGCAGCGTGCCGGTCTTGCCGAAGCGATCAATATTTTATATGAAAAAATTGGAAAAGGAATGATTCAGCATAAAATTTACAGACAGATGAAAATGTATAATGATCCTTCACTTAATCCAGAGGTTTATAAGTCTAAATGATATTTTTCCGCTGCAATATTTTTGTTAATTTGTTTTTCTTTTTTTTTCTATCGATGTTTTTAAATGCTTGCGGAAAAATAATTATTAAACCTGATATTTCCAATATACCTAATCAGAGTATTGAAATTTTAAATGCTGATTATGATCCTGCTACTAAAATTTATAAAACAGAAATAGACGATATTGTGATATTATTAAGATATGCCGATCTTAATTTTTTATCTGAAAAATTTTCATATATTGTAACTAATAATAAAACATGGACGAGTAAAGAATTATATTGCATACCGTTTTATATTCTTCAGAAAGATAATGACGCCACTCAAAACGGGAATGATTCTGGCACTCAGAGTTATGTTTATAAAACAGCTTTAACGCCTTTTTATATCAGCATAAAAAATAAAAATGATAATAAAATATTTATTGATATGGAAAAAAATGCTGTTATAGTTGACGATGATGGCCGGCAATATAGCGCTTTAAGTTATGAAGCACTTCAAAAATACAATTTGAATTTTTCTTATAGAGAGAAAAAAAATTCTGCCATAATAAAGAAAGTAATGATGCCGATATTTAAATATTCGGGAATTACAATGCTTACGGATATGGTTTCTGCTACTCCGGCTGCTAAATTGAGTTTATTTAATGTATCATTTGATGATGTAACTAAAACTGTTACAAAAGTAAATAATATTTATGATTATAAATACGATTATCCTTTTTCAGAAAATATAATGTTCAAAACGAAACAGATATATCCTGATGTTATAGAAAACGGATTTTTAGTTTTTATGTTTCTTCCTTCTGATTCAGAAAAATTTCATTTGATTATTTCTGATATAATAACAAAATTCGGCGAAGACGGTTCTCCTAAAAAATCAGTATCAATTAAAATGGAAATAAAGAAAAAACAATGAAAAAATGGATATCAACAGGCATAATAATATTATTAATCGATTATTTAACTAAAATATACGTTAAAACCAATTTTTTTTCAGGACAATCTTTTTCAGTTATTTCGGATTTTTTTAAGATAACTTATGTTAAAAATGAAGGAATAGCTTTTGGTATGTTTCAGGAACACAGCTCTCTTTTTTTATTTTTAACTCCGGCAGCTATAATAATATTAACGATAATATTTTATAAATCTCCGATAAAAAGTTTTCTTACAAAGATAGCGTTTACTTTTATTATAACAGGAGCAATTGGAAATTATATAGACAGATTATCTTATGGATTTGTTATAGATTTTTTAGATTTTGAATTTATTGATATAATAATAAATCCTTTTTCATTACTGGATATTGATTTTCAAGGATACTATTTAACGCGGTGGCCGGCTTTTAATATTGCGGATTCAGCTATATCAGTCGGTGTAGCAATATTATTTTTTGAATCAATAATTTTGAATTTTAAGAAAAAAGAAGATAACAAGGTTAATGATTATTTACCTTCTGAGAATCAGGAATAAAATTTTTAAAAATAAATTAATCAAAAATTTTTGAGATTTATATTATGCATCCTATTTTATTAACATTAACATTACCATTTAATATTCCAGTAATAGGAAATGTGATTACTGTATATACTTACGGTTTTTTTGCCGCATTAGGTTTTTTAAGCGGATATTTGTTGCTTTTATACCGTTCTAAAAAATATGGGATACCGCAGGAAATATCAGGAGATATTGCATTTTATTCATCTATAGCAGGAATTATAGGCGCAAGATTAAGTTATGTGATAGTTAACTGGGATTATTTTTCGGATAATTTATCTGAAATTTATAAAATTTATAACGGAGGAATAATTTTTTATGGCGGAGCCATAACAGGATTGGCTGCAGGCATATTGTTATCTTTAATGAAAAAAAAGAATTTTTTTCAGATGCTTGATTTGGCCGTTCCATCGTTAACATTAGGCCATTTTTTTGGAAGAATAGGATGCTATATGTATGGGTGCTGTCATGGTTCGGTATGCGCCGCAAAATCTTTTATATGCTCTGTATTTCCTAAAGGATCTCCTGCATATGACAGGCAAGTAAAACTGGGATTGATTAATAATTTAGATGTTCATGCTTTGCCTGTAATACCTACGCAACTTATAGAAGCAGTATTTTTATTTATTCTTACTTTTTTACTTTTAATATTTGATAAAAAATATAAAAAATATAATGGACAACTGTTTGTCTTATATTTGTTGCTTTATTCATTATTTAGGTTTATAATAGAGTTTTTTAGAGGAGATTATGATACTGAATTTATATTTTTTAGTATGATAACTTTTTCACAGATTATCAGTTTGGCTCTTTTTTTTACAGCTATAGTTATTTTTATGACTAAAGGACGAAAAAATATATGAGTATAGGAACTAAACTTAAAGCATTGCGGTTTAGCATAGATATATCGGAAGAAGACTTGGCTAAATCTGTAGGAGTAACTGAAGAAAAAATAAAGTTCTGGGAAAAGGATTTAAGCAGACCTAATAATGCCACTCTTTCAAAAATAGCAGAATTTTTTAAAATTGATCTTGATTTTTTTTTTGAAGATGATTCTGCATCAGAAAATAAAACAGTTCAGGCAAAAAACGATATTGAAAAAACAGAGGTGTTGAAATCTACAGTAATTTCTCAAAAAGATGATGGTATGGAAGAAGAAAGTAATTTGAAAAATAAAGTTCAAGAAAATACTGTAGAATCGGCTAAAGAAGAAAAAATAAAAAATTTCAAACGTCAGATTGAGGCTAAGAAAAAAAATTCAGCGGTTGAACTAAATGTTTCAAAACCTCAAATAAATTTTTCTTCTGATTCAGTACATTCTGAAATCCTTGCCGAACTTAAAAAACTTAATGATAAAATAGATAATATGCTGGACGTAATAAAAAACAAACCTTCCTTCACTAATATTAAGCAGATCGAGACAACATACAGCATGGATTCAGCTAACGGCTTGTTAAAAAAAGGCTGGATATTGCTTGAATTGTTTAAAGATGAAAAAGGATTTTTAGGATACAGGTTAGGGAGAACAGATTAGAATTGGAATTAAATAAAATTATTGAACAACTCGGAATAAATGATTCCGGTGAAAAAACGCTTATAGAAAAAAAATATCATGAACACCCAGAATCACAACTTTCATATTTTGAAGAAATAATTTCTATTCACCGCAATACGTATAATTATTATGTTACAGATGATCTTGAATCAGTTTATGAATACTGGCCTGAACCATCGCCCGAATGTGAATGCCAGATATGTTCCGAACTTATTGCCGGGAAAAAAGAAATTCTTCGACAGATAAAACATAATCTTTATGAAAAAAAAAGAATAGAGTTCAATAAGAAAATAGGGATTTTTCTTAATAAACTCAATTATCTTAATTTAACAGATGCTGATCTTAATGAAAAAATAGAATCAAAACTGCGCCGTGAATTAAGACGTATATTACGCGGGTCATATGATCTGTCGCAACTGCAGAATAAAACCAAATCAGCATTTAAATATTGGGGAGATGAATGTTCTGATTTTATAGAATTCTATCAGAAAGTAAGAAATAATATTTTAATAAAGCGTCTTGTTGTTCTTAATGAAAATAATAAAAGACAAATAGACGAAGATTATGCGGAATTATCGAAAAAAGCTGATAAAAATCCATTTATGCCTGTAGATAAAGTCATAACTTCGTTTCATAGGAAATACAAAAATATAGCTGTAGTTAATCAATCTAAAAAAAATAAAACAACGAATGAAATAAAAGAACGGGAAATAAGCAAACTTATAAATCAATCTATAAATATTCATACTTATCATGATTTTTTTGTACTTGCCCGGAGAATGAAGCGAAGAATTACTTTTTTTATGGGGGAAACTTGCAGCGGAAAAACTTATCTTGCGCATAATATACTGGCAAAGGCTAAAACAGGCATATATCTTGCACCTTTGCGCCTGCTTGCTCTTGAAGGACAAGAGGAACAGAGAAAACGTGGAGTTATATGTTCATTTTTGACAGGTGAAGAACAAGATTTTGTTGAAGGCGCCACGCATCTTTCTTCTACCATAGAAATGATAAATTTAAACAATGAAGTTGATGTTGCAGTAATAGATGAAATTCAAATGATAGGTGATGCACAGCGGGGCTGGGCATGGTCTCAGGCTTTACTCGGAGTTCCTGCAAAACATATAATTTTAACGGGAAGTCCGAATGCTTTGTCTCTTGTGAAAAAAATAGCAGATCTTCTCGGAGAACCTTTAAAAGTTGTTGAATTAAAGAGACTGACCGAATTAAAAGTTGAAAAGGCTCCTGTAGAATATTATGAACTTCAGAAAAAAGACTGTATAGTGGCGTTTTCAAGAAGAGAAGTTCTTCAGATAAAATATGATATAGAAAAAAGAGGTTTTAAAGTTTCAGTAATATACGGAGGGTTGCCTCCAGAAGTAAGACGTGAAGAATCACGCAGGTTCAATTCTGAAGAAACAGATATTCTTGTTGCCACAGATGCTATTGCTATGGGATTAAACCTGCCTATACGCAGAGTAATATTTTTTACGACAGTTAAAGTTTTCAACAGGAAAATTTATCCTTTAACAATATCGGAAATACGTCAAATAGGAGGCAGAGCCGGCAGATATGGCAGAGAAGAAGTCGGTTATGTCACGGCATTTAATTCTAAAGATTTGCTTTCAATAAAAAATGCTTTTTCTTCGAAAATTCCGTTGGTGGAATCCGGCAACATAATCCCCACTTTTGAGCATATAAGAATTATATCTGAAATTACCGGAGAAAAAGAAATAGGGGTTATTTTGAAACATTTTCAGAAATATGTCATAATAGAAAGTGATATGTTTTGTTTATCGGATTTAAATGAGATTTTGTATAAAACTCAGTATTTGAAAAAAATCAAAAATCTTGAAATAGCTTTTCCTTTATCTGTTGCTCCTGTTGATATAAAAGACAAGATAGGTATGGAGTTTTATAAGAATTATGTTGACATGATAAGGGAAAATCTTGTTATTCCTTATCCTAAAATGGAAGATTTAGGTAAAAAAAATTATAAAGAAATCGGTAATTTGAAAGAATTAGAAAGTTTTATTAAAGTATGCAATATGTATAATTGGCTTCATTTCAGATTTCCGGACAATTGCCGTGATATTGAAAATTGTTCTATTGAAAAGGCAAAAGCGGTTGATATAGTTATTGAAACTCTTAACTCTGAACAATTAATAAAAAAATGCAGTAATTGCGGTAGGCCGCTGCCGCTTGACTTTCCATTTACTATATGTAATGGATGTTACAACCGGAGATATACGAAAAAATTTTATGGAAACAAATTTTTTCGAGGCCGTAGAAAATAACCCTAAAAAAAATTATTTTTTTTAGGGTTATTTTTTTTATAAATTATTATTATAATTGAATTTGAGCTTTCCAGACATTTCCATCTTTTGAACATGAAACGAGTATTTTTCCCATTCTGGAACACCACGATTGAATATCGCTATTGAAAGTTGAACAGTCTGCTTCAACATTAATAACGTCTCCGGCTGCCATTTTCATTGAAGCAATCTGTAATTTCAATACAGGCTGCGGGCAGGCCAGACCTTTAAAATCTAAATTATGAACTGCCATAATAAACCTCCTCATCCATTATTTAAATATGCTTACTGCGGTTTTAATAATGTGATTAAAATCGCTTTCAGATAATTTTGTATAAAAAGGCAATGTTATTATAGAACTTCCGAATTTTTCAGCATTCGGGAAATCGCCTTTTTTATAACCATATAATTTTATATATATCGACATTAAATGTATAGGATTAAAATTTACAGCTACCGGTACGCTGTTATTCTGAAACTGTTCGATATAGTAATCTCTTTTTTCAGATTCGTTAACAATTATTACAAACAAATGATGCGCAGAAACTGAGTTTTCCGGCATTTCAGGAAAAGAAATTTTTTTTATATTTTTTAATGAAGTAATATATTTTTTATATAATTCCTGCCTTTTAATTAAAATATTTTCAATACGGTCAAGCTGATTTATAAGCAAAGACGAATGAATATTATCCAGATTGTATTTCCAGCCTATTTCTGAGACGTCATAATGATTGTATTTATCGGTATATCTGTCAATAGCAGACTTTGACATTCCGTGTAATCTTAAAATTTTTAATTTATCGGCAATTTTTTCGTCTTTAACAGCAATTGCTCCGCCTTCTCCGCACGATAAATTTTTTGTTGCGTAAAAACTATAACACGCTGCATCGCAGTATTCTGAAGAATTATAGTTATTTCTTTTTGATTCAAGGGAATGGGCGCAATCGCTTATAATTTTAAGATTGTTTTTTTTAGCTATTTTATAAATTTTTTCCATATCGCATAAAACGCCATATAAATGAACAGGTATTATAGCTTTTGTTTTTTTTGTGATTTTTGTTTCGATTGCTTTCGGATCAATATTTCCTGTTTCCGGTTCAATATCTACGAAAACAGGTTTTGCTCCAGTATGAAGTATTGCATTGGCGGTTGCAACAAAACTCATCGGAGTAGTTATGACTTCATCGCCTTCTCCAATACCAAAAGCAAGCAGAGCAATATGTAAAGCAGCAGTGCAGCTTGAAACTGCAACAACATGAGGAATTTTTAAATATGATGCTAATTTTTTTTCAAATAATGATGTGACTTTTCCAGTTGTTAAAAAAGGGCTGCGTAAAACTTTCACAGCTTCTTCAATATCAGTTTCATCAATGTTATGAATATAAAATTCCATTTAGAAAATACCTTTTACTAAAAAAATAAGTTACTATTTTTTGATTAATGCAGTTTTCTTGAATTTGTAAAAAAAATAATGGAAAACTGAATAAAATTCAAAATATATAAATTATATTACAAAAAATAAAAAATAAAAGAATTTTTATAGAAAAATACAAAATCTATCAGTAAAATAAAAATCAAATAAAAACAATGATTGAGAAAATTGCAATATTAACCAATGTTAACGAGGAATTAGAAGGCTGAATAGAAAATTGGAATTCTTAAAAAAGTTTATTGCATTTTTCATATTTTAATAGTATAAATAATACCATAATATAATTAAAAACCGAGGTATAATTATGAATGAAATAAAAGGCGTAATATTAGCTGGTGGATTAGGATCAAGGTTAGCACCATTGACCAATATCACCAATAAACATTTATTACCTGTTTATAATAGGCCTATGATATATTATCCATTGCTGACCTTAGTAGAAGCTGGAATAAAAGATATAATGATTGTTACTGGAGGGAATAATGCTGGAGATTTTTTGAGGCTTTTAGGAAATGGGAGTGAATTCGGGCTTGAAGATTTGAATTATACTTATCAAAAAGGCGAAGGCGGAATTGCAGATGCATTAAAGCTTGTAAAGCATTTTGTTGGGTCAAGTAAATTTTGCGTTATACTTGGAGATAATATTATTGAAAAAAATATTAAGAAATTGGTTGAAAATTTTAAAAAACAGGAAAAAGGCGCTAAAATATTATTGAAAAAAGTTCCTGATCCGCAACGATTCGGAGTTGCGACTTTGAAGAAAGACAGAGTAATTAAAATTACAGAAAAACCCAAAAAACCTGATACTAATTTTGCTGTTACCGGAATATATTTTTATCATTCGGACGTGTTTGAAATTATTAAAGATTTGAAACCGTCAAAAAGAAATGAACTTGAAATAACAGATGTGAATAATCATTATATCGGAAATAACAGTATGACTTTTGATTTTCTTGACGGTTGGTGGACAGATGCAGGAACATTCGAATCATTGTTCCGTGCAAATTATCTTGTGGCAAAAAAATTTGGATTATCTGCTTCAAAACTTATGAATATGAAAATAAAAGAGGATTAATATAACAATGAAACTTATAAAAGATGTTGAATTAAAAAAACTGCATTATAATGTTGATGAGAGAGGAAGACTTATAGAAATTTTCAGAAATGACGATCCTATGTTTCAGCAATTTGGTCAAGTTTATATTACTACGGCTTATCCTGGAGTAATTAAAGGATGGCATTATCATAAATTGCAGGATGATTATTTTTTTGTTATTAAGAGTATGGCCAAAATAGTTTTGTTTGACAGTAGGAATGATTCTGAGACTAAAGGTATAATAAATGAATTTTTTTTGGGAGAACATAATCTTGCTTTATTAAAAATTCCCAAATTTGTTGTTCACGGTTTTAAATGCATAGGAGAATCAGAATGTCTTATAATGAATTGTCCTACTATACCATATAATCCGAAACAACCTGATGAATACAGGATTCCTCTTGAAACTGAAGATATAAATTACAATTGGGAACGTAAAAATGGGTGAAATTCAACCATTTAATCCTGATATTATAAAAATGTCCTGGTTTAAATTAGTTTTTAATCATTAAATATATTCTGTTAAAACCAATAGAAACTGTTTTATGTTTTAAAATTTTCAGGTTTGAAATTTTTGCAAGAGATTCAATTCCAGCTTTTGTCAGATATAGTTTATGATCGTTATATTCTTCATTGCCTATTTTTATTAATGATAACAACCATATTATTATGTGGGCATGCGGAAGCGGCGTTGAAATTATTGCTATTCCGTTTGGAGATAAGCAATCAGATATAAGATTAAAATGTCCTTGTAAATCAGTAAGATGTTCAATAACTGCGAGGGAAAGTACGCAATCATAAGTTTTTTCCGGTTTCCATTTGTTTATATCCGCTTCAATAAAATTCATTTTTTCATTTGATTTTAATTCTGGATTTATAAATAAATCAATTCCTGTGCAACTTGAATCAGGATTTTTTTTTTTAATGGCCAGTAAAATATTTCTTGAATATCCGCATCCAAGTTCG
>JAGOBX010000588.1 GCA_017999075.1 Candidatus Babelota bacterium
CTGTTTGACCGTTTTTTCTTCTTTCAGGGTTTCCAGCGCGATTTTCGCCTTTTGGCTGGCGGTGAAGTGTTTTCTCGTGGGCACGATATGTTCAGTTTACACCTTATTTTTGCCCGTTTTCGTGTCCAATTTTCGTTAGCCACTTAAGTTCGCTTGGTTACTGCCATTCCTACTGATAAATAAGAGGAGGGCTATGTTTCAGGAAGATGATGTGGTGAGATTAAAGAAACTGAAGTCCGCAGGGTTGAATTATTGAAAGAGATTGCCAAAGAAACCAAACTTGAATTCGGCAATTTAAATATGACTAAAGTAGCGGAATTATCCGATGATCCGAAAATCAAAAAACAGATTATTGAAACAAAAGATTCATTAAGCGAAATTCTTGAAGAGCTTAGGAAAATAAATGATATGAATACTGAATTAATAAAACAGTCTCTTGAAATAATAAATCAAACAATAAAGATGATGGGAAACACAGCTGCAAATCCGCAGTTATACAATAAGAATAAACAGGATCATGTTTCAAAAAATCAGCAATCGTTTTTGTTTGACAAAAAATTTTAATTATATAGGAGCAGAAAATGCTTACTTCATTCGGCGGAATCGATTTAGGATATTCCGGATTGCAGGCAAATCAGCAGGCATTAGAAACTACCGGACACAACATAGCTAATGCCGGCCGCGAAGGATACTCACGTCAGCAGGTTATAATGACATCAACTACACCGTTATATGGTGCAGGATTCGGTAATCCAACAGGAATCGGACAATTCGGGACAGGTGTAACAGTATCAAAAATTCAAAGAATCCGAGATGTATTTATCGACAATAGAATAATATCTGAAAACAAGTCATACGGTTACTGGGATAAAATGGCTGATTTAACTCATCAGCTTGAATTGATTTACAATGAACCGTCAGATACTGGTTTACAGTCCGCAATAGACGCATTCTGGACTTCACTTGAAAATCTTACTAATGCAGAAGGATTATCGGAACAAGCTGCTGCACGTTCAATAGTGATAGAAAATGCCAATACATTAACTTCAACTTTAAGCAGTATGTATGAGCAAATGCAGGAAATCGGTGGAAACGGCGGATATTCCGGCCAAAAAAACGCTATAGATTATGAAATATATACAGACATACAAAACATAAATGGCCTTGCTAAAGAACTTGCAGAATTGAATGGAGCAATATTAACAGCGCAGGGAGCAGGCAAAGAACCCAATGATCTTCTTGACAGAAGAGATGAAATAGTTATGGAACTCAGCCGCCTTGCAAATGTGACGGTTTCCAACCGGGATGAAGATGATTATAAAGTTACTATAGGCGGAATGGTTTTAGCGCAGGGAGTAAATTATTATCAGCTTCAAACAAGAACAGATCAGAACGGAAAAATGCAGATTTATCATTCTGCAAACGGAATCCAGATAAACACTACAGACGGGGAATTAAAAGCTTTAATGGATTTCCGCGATGATATATTATCATATAATATGGAAAGCCTAAACGAATTCGCAATATCATTTACTGATGTTTTTAATGAAATTCACAGATCGGGATTCGGACTTGACGGTTCAACTAACGTAAATTTTTTTGAATCTATACCTGTAAAACAAAACGGCGGAATTTATAAACTTACTGCAGAAAAATATATTCCTTATACAGGAATAACTTTAAACGGAGACACTTCAACTTCAGAGCCTGAAAACTTTGAAAAAAGAGTTCAGAGAGAATCAACTGAGAGCAATGCCGCAATTCCTTATCCTTACGTTGAAGTTACAGAAAAGTTCAGCGACGCAAAATTTGCAGTTACTCCTGCAGATTCATCTAAAATTACAATTTCAGTAAACGGAAAGACCTATACTTCAGACAGATTATCAGCTTACAGTTCTGTAGAAGAATTCATGGATAAAATAAACAGCAGTTCAGTGTTATACGGCGAAGGAATTACATTAACATACGATAATATAAACGACAAATTCATTTTTTCCGCATCAAACTGCAATGCAGACATAACAATTAATCAGGTTCAGGAAGACGGCATTACTTTCGAACCTAACGGTTTCTGGTCATCCGCTAATATTTCGTACAATACAAGTTTATCCTACGATAATATTTCAGATCGTTCTCAAATTTCCACAAACAGCGATGGAATTGTCAATTACAGCGACAAACGTTTAGCTATAAACGGATACACAATATATTATGACGGTTCGGTTGATACCATTCAAAATATTGTTGACAGAATAAACGAATCGAAATGCGGAGTTATTGCAGGTCTTGATCCTGCGGGAAGATTCACATTAACTGCAACAAAAGATACTGATTACAAAATTGTTTCTCTGGAAGATAATGGAAATTTATTATCCACCCTTGGTATTTTATCCAAAGGTCAGGGTTATTTCGGCGGAGTTACAGACGAAGCCAATATTATTACAAACAATATAATGCGCGAACCTATAGAGAATGCAGCATTTGCATTCAGCGTTTCAAAAGAAGTACAAAATGATATAAACAAACTCGCCACTATCGGTGGAGTTGAC
>JAGOBX010000589.1 GCA_017999075.1 Candidatus Babelota bacterium
CCTGTGCTAGTTAGTTTAACTGTTAAACGCGAACCGCTTGTCGCTTCTATCAAAAACAAGAACGGAATTAATGAAATGTTTGCTTTTTGGGACCCTCGTCAATCAATCTGGATCACAAATGATACTTATAATAGATATAACGACAGCGAACTTATTCTTGAAATATGCGATAGTTCAGGCAAAAAATTCGGTTCAAAAAAAATAAAAATAAATATTGTTCCAGATTCTTCCGAAATAATTTGGAAACCATCGCGGTTCGAAAAAGGCATTAAACTTAATTCTATATTAAACGCAGGTGATTATTTATTGACAATGCAGGTTTTTGACTGCAAGTCAAAATTATTGTCTTATAATTATTTTAATTTCAAGTTAACTGACGCTGTAAATTCAATTTAATATTAAACATAAAATCGACGCTGAATGGCAGAGTATCAAAGGATTCGAAGGAGATAAGCTTATTGCTAAAAAAATTTTATATTGTTATTATCCGCAAGATATATTGCCGATTTTTAAAACTGACCATTTAGAAACATTTGCTCGTAAATTGAACATAGAATTTGAAAAAAATCTTTTGATTTATTTGGAAAAAATTATCTTGAATTAACTGTCGGCGAAAAATTTGAATTGTTAAATGGGCAGTTGAAAAATTTTAAAAATGAACAGTTGGCTGATATTGACGATAATACATTATGCCATTATTTATATCAGAATACCGATGTGGCTACTGTTGCCAATACTTTCACGCAAAGAGAAATACAACCTTTGAATAAGATAGTTTTGTTATTCAGTCCGCAATATGAACAGGAAGTTGTGTATTTATTTTCGCGGTTTCATCAGGATTTGGGTTTTCCGTATATAAAAATTTTTCAAACAGCATTTCCTGATGTAATAGTAATTGATGAAAAAAGAAAAGAAGCAAGAATTGAATTGGAAGTTTTAGCAAGCGATTTTAAAAATCACGGACATAATCCTGATGGATGCGATTATATTATTTGCTGGGAAAATGATCTAATTGATATTCCTTCGAATTATCCTGAAATAATATAATATCATTAAAGGAATATTTATCAGATTTTATTTTATAAAAAACATTGACAAATCGACAAATATGCTGTAAAATTTACGATTATGAGCGAAAATTTACTTAAACATAGGATTTTATCAGGATTGCTGCCTGATAAGAAGTCCGCGAAAATTGTTATGGTTACAGGCGCGCGGCAGACAGGAAAAACAACGCTTTGCAGGGATACATATTCGGAACTCAAGTATGTTAACCTTGACGCTTTTGAAAACCGAGAATTCATAAACTCGGTTAGTTCATTCAATTGGAAGCGTGATATAGGGAATGCGGTAATTGACGAAGCGCAGAAAGCGCCAGGTATATTTGACAAACTTAAATTCGCATTTGACGAAAAAAAAATATCATTTACGGTTCTGCTCGGATCAAGTCAGATTTTAATGCTGAAAAATATTCGTGAATCGCTTGCTGGCAGGGTCAGCATATTTGAATTATTTCCGCTGATGATGACCGAACTCAATAATAGCCGCAAGAATCATAAACCATTGATTTATTCGATTCTTTCTGCAAAAGATATTAAAACAGTATTGGAAAAAGAACTATCAGCGTTAATGCCTGAAAAAGACGCGGAATATATTGAGGGGGAAAAATATTTATTGAAATGGGGCGGTATGCCCGCGCTTCTGCATCTTTCAGAAGGCGAACGTTGGAAATGGCTCAAGGATTATGAATACACATATCTTGAACGGGATTTAGTTGATCTTGTCAGATTGAATGATCTTGAACCGTTTGCGAAATTCAAGAAACTGACTGCTTTGCGTTCAGGTAAACTGCTGAACTATTCTGATCTTAGCCGCGATGCAGGAATAAGCGTTGATACTGCTCGTAGGTATCTTGAATATCTGAAAATATCGTATCAGACATTATTGCTTCAGCCTTATCATACGAATGTTACAAGTTCGGTGGTTAAAACGCCGAAGGTTTATTGGCTTGATGTCGGACTTCTACGAAGTATAAGCGGACAGCGCGAAGAAACAACTGGCGATATTTTTGAATCAATGGTTATTTCAGAATTATACAAATATATCAGGACAATGCAGTTGAATACAGAATTATATTTTTATCGGACACGCTCAGGACTTGAGATTGACGCTATAGCTGAATCAGAAAAAGGAATTATCGGTTTTGAAGTTAAGTCAAGACAGTCCGTAACAAAATCTGACGCTACTAAACTTATTGAATTTGCAGAAGCATTGAAACAAAAAAAATGGAGCGGCGGAATAATTGTATATGCAGGCACCCTTATCAAAAAAATCGCCGAACCGAATATCTGGGCTGTGCCGTCGAGGAGAATGTTCGGGTGATGGAATTGTGTCGCCCGTTCCGCGCGCTCTAAGAAATGCTGTTTTTTTTAATGTAAAATTACCCATTATTTTCAATTGAAAATTACCCATTTATTGTAATGATGTGTTTTTAAACATACAAAACCTTTTTATCTGATACAGGTAACAAAAGCACAAAAAACAG
>JAGOBX010000068.1 GCA_017999075.1 Candidatus Babelota bacterium
AGGGCATATAGGTACCGGCTGGGGAACAAACAATATTGCTGCAATAAGAATAGTTGCAGCGGAAGATTTTTCCTTGACTAACCAAGGTTCGAAAATAGATTTTGCTACTACAAACATTGGTGCTACTTCAAGAACTGTAAGGATGACAATTGCTAATGATGGAAATGTCGGTATCGGGACGACGAGTCCGACGCGGGCAAAACTCGTGGTAAGCGGTTCAGTCAGCTATGATAATGGAAGTTTTGGTTATCTTGCATCAAATGCAACAACCGGAACATCCAGCGGCTCAGTCAATACTTCTATATATGCAGACGGCAGAATAGTATGCTATGAATTCAATGCCAATTCAGATGCACGCATTAAAAACATTATAGAAGTATCAGACAGCAGAAAAGATTTGGAATTATTGAACCAAATTAAAGTAACTGATTATACATATATTGACACTATTGCGCAGGGCAGTCAAATATCCAAAAAAGTTATTGCTCAGGAATTACAGAATGTTTTGCCGGCTGCTGTCAAAAAAAGTTTGGAATTTGTGCCTGACATTTTTGTCCTTGCTAAGTCAGTTATGTTTGAAAAAAAATCAAAAATGCTTACAATAACGCTTGATAAACAGCATAATCTTAAAATTGGTGATAAAGTTCGTATGATTTTACGCGATAAAAAAGTTGAAAAAATCGTTGCCGAAATTATTAATAATTATGTTTTTTCAGTTTCGGATTGGAGTGATGAAACACAAAAAATATTTGTCTATGGCAAGGAAGTAGATGATTTCTTGACTGTCGATTACGATGCGGTAACTATGCTAAGCGTCAGCGCGATACAGGAGCTGATTAAACAGAATGTTATTCAGAAAAACGAAACTGAAACGCTGAAAAATCTTATCAGCGAATTAAAACAAAGAATAGAAAAATTGGAAAAGTAAAAAAATAGATATAAAGTGCCGATAATATATAAAGTGCCGTATAGTCAAAAGTCAGTAGATATAAAGTGCCGTATAGTCAAAAGTCAGTATGTGAAAAGTAAGTATATGAAAAAACTATAAAGCATATTCCATCGGTTAGTAGGTCATTAACCTATTTTTGAATTTCTTTGATTATAAGCTTTATTTCATTTTATGAAGTTTCTGTATCATCTTTTATATGTATCAGCAATCCAGCGTTTTATTTAAAACATCTGTATCAAATAACCAGAAATCACGCTATTCTTATGACTATGTTTTGCTAAGTCCTATTTTGATATCGAATATTTTAAATATTTCTTTCTGGTTTTTGGTAAATTCAGATACAATTTTTTGTCCGTCAGGCAATTCCAATAATTTGATTTTTTTTAATTAATATATTAATTCATTCATTGAATATTTTTATAAATATTATTCTTATGCATTACAGAATCAATAGCTGCGTAAATTATTAATGAAACAAAAAAATAAATAACCTGCCTTCAAAATTATTTTTCGAATGAACTCGCAAGCGATTGCCTATTGCTCGCATTCAATCACTTTAGCTGAAAATTTTAGGTTTTTTCGCATTTTCTACGTTCGTCATAATATATAATTCATCAAGATTTATTTCATTATTAACTATAGAATTTTTGGCTTGATATAATATAGTGTTGTTGTATTTAAACAATTTTTTTTCCAAACAACCTGACGCGGTTAGCGACCGAAGGATTTTAAAGAAAATAGTCTTGAATTTCGAGTAGTGTTTTTATAAAAATTGAACTTTTTTTAATAATATGATACTATTATTATTATCTAATAATTTACAAATGTTCCTTAAGGACAAAGATTCAAATGCGTAAGTTTTTTAATCAAACAGGGATTTAATTCATATTTTATCAAATTTTTATCATTTCAGAGGTCAAATTTTATGTTAAAAAAAATTAGTAAAATAATTTTTATTTTGATTATTGTTTTTAAATTTTACGGTTGCGGGTCAAGTGATGTATCGGTAACTCAGACCAACTATGAGCAGTTGAAAACCGAGATGCGCTCTTTTATTAATCTGCAATTAGCTGCGAATGATATTGGCGGTATAACGCTCGCGTTTGTTGATGAGCAGAATACAGTATGGCTCGAAGGTTTTGGTTACGCTGACATAATAAACACTGCGCCTGTAACGCCGGAAACAGTTTTTTCTATTGGTTCAGTTTCTAAAACAATGGCAGCGATTTTAATTATGACGCTTGTCGAACAAGGCAAAATTGACTTGGATAAACCGCTCACAACATATTTGCCTGAATTTTCAATCAATCAGCGTTTTCCGAATTCTGTAATTACTATTCGTTCAATTTTAGCGCATCATTCGGGATTGCCAGGCGATATATTGACAGGCGCTTTTACAAAAACATTAGATAGAAACTGGTCGTCATGGCTGCTTGATTATTTGAAAGACGAATATACGCTTCAGCCGGTTGGCGGCGTATGGGGTTATAATAATTCAGGTTATGTTATATTGGAAAAAGTTATTGAACGCGTTTCAGGGATGACGCTTGAAGATTATTCCAAACAATATTTATTTAATAAAGCAGGGATGACAAGCGCATCCTGGTTTTTTGACACTTCAATACAAACTAATGTTGCATATCCTTATTATGCTGGTACACAGTATGAACGAGAAATGACAAATGCATCTACTGCCGGTTCTGTTTCGATGAACGCGCTTGATATGGCGAAATATTTAAAATTGCAATTAGCGCAGGGCGAAGGAGTTAACGGAACTGTAATTTCAAAAAATACTTTTAATGAAATGCTTCAGCAGCAATACGCCGATAATCCTTTGGATTTGCAATTACGAATGGGACTCGGTTGGCTTTTAAATCAAAGCTCGTTGGATTATGCAGGAAGCCTTATGTGGCATAACGGCGCGACTATTGTATATAACAGCGACTGTATAATATTACGTGAACACGGATTAGCTGTGTTTATAGCTTCAAATTCACCGGATGGAAGTTCAGTAATTGAAGAAATAGCTGTTCAAATTTTGAAAAAAGCGTTGGAAATTAAAAAAGGAATTACTGTTCCTCCTCCGCAAAATCCTGTATTATCGCAATCATTTTATCGGACACATAATGATTTGGCGCAGTATAATGGAATATATGCGGGCGGACAGCTTGGATACGATACTATTACCGCAAAAGATAATTATCTTGAATGGACGCGTAATCTTGCGGATACCGCTGCTTCTAGCGTACTAATATTAACGCCGTTGATGAACGGCAGATTTACGCTCAATGATTCGCAGACAAAACAGATTGAATTTGCAAATATTGCAGGCAGAAATGTTATGGTTTATTATAATTGGGGAATTACTAATACTTTTGAAAAATATATCTTGGCGGAAAAGTTTAATCCGCCAATTATAAGCGCCGCTTGGAATAACCGGCTCGGAAATTATACTTTGGTAAATGCATCAAACGATGACTTTATAAATATATTTGAACTGCCGTCATTTGAATTGAAAAAACAGAATGATTTATTAATTATGGGCGAATATGTTTTGGATATTAATTCTGACACTCTTGCTTTCACTTCAGGATTGTATCTTGGACTTTCGCGTAACCGCGGCGCGGCAATAAGAATTGAAACTGATATCAGCTGCGAAACGCTATGGTTTATGGGTGCGCCGTTCAGGAAACAATAAAAAATAAATTTGTAAATTTTATTTCAACCAAACAACTGCAGCGCTGAATTATTATTGTTTGAATATAAAAGTTCGAGCAATTCACTTTTTTTAATTGATTTACTGAAAGAATATATCTGTAATATTTTTTTTAATTTATCAAACATTCGCGGATTTATGTATAAAGCCAATAATTTTTCTTTTTCAATCTCTTCAAGATTTATTTCATATTCGCAAAGCAAGGAATTTATCACGGATAAAATTTCAGGAATGTAATTCATATTAAGAATGAAATCCGGATTAAAATATTCATAAATATTCTTATCAAATTTTGACGGAACAAACAACATTCTTATAATCCCGTAGAATTTAGTTGAATCAATAAGATATTTCAATCTATTTTTTTTATCAGTTTGTCCTCCATTAGCATTTTCTTCCTCCTCTTCAAACACAAGAATTGGACGAATATCTGCGATGTCTTCAACATCATCGATTTGGAATAAATTCAACTTAAATCTATTTTTATTATCGCCTGCATAGCAGTTTTCATTCTGATAATTTTCTTTGAACAAAATATATGCGCGGTCTATGCGTGAAGCTATATATTCAGCCGCTTTTAGTTTTGAACTGTAATCGTCTGCTGAAATAATAACATTTATTGAAGGCAAATATCTATTTCCAGAAGGATTCAGAGTATAAAGAGTTTTTCCTATTTTAATAATCTTTTCGATTATTTTTATTGTTTCATTGCCGAATATGTTAAAATCTTCTTTATTTAATGCTGATGGTGTTACAAGTTTCAGAGCAAAAGAGCTTTCAATATACCTGCAATAATATTCACTTGCAATTTTATCAAGTTCAACTTCATTTAAGGAACCGCTGATTTTTGCGTTAATATATTTTAAAACTGCATTTTTAATGAAACCGCCTGACATATTATACAGCTCGCTTAAGCAATTTATTGTTTCCTCTGCTACGGATTTTATTTCTGTCTTCTCAAAAAAATTATGCCAAAGTTTTTTTCGTAACTGCAAATTTGGAGTTTTTATCTTATATTTAAAAAGAATGCGTCTATCAAGCGCAGGTGAAAGCGTTTCAATTCTATTTGTAGCAAATATTACAATCACATTACTCTGCTCCAATTGAATTAAAAGTTCTCTGCTTTCGGGAGAATCGTGCACAAACAATTCAGAGCATTCATCGAAAAACAGAATTCCTTTGTGTAATGAGGCTTCAAGAAATACCTTTGCCAGTTTACTGCAAATTCCGCTGCTCCTGCGCCTGCGTAACGGACTTTCCTGCTTATCTGAATCATCCTTATATGTTATCAGCTTTTTATTCAGATATCCGGCAATTGCATGCGCGAGCATTGTCTTACCTGTGCCTGAAGGGCCATAAAACATAAACGAATAACTTGCTCCGTATTCAAAAATTCCTTTCTGCCTGTATTCATCAATTTTCCTCAGATATGTCTCATAGTTATTCAAAGAATTTATAATTTCTTTTTTATATGATTCTTCAAGTATAACTGAATCAAAGGATACTTTGCTTTCTTCAATTTTAATAAAATCGCTTGAAGCGTAGGTATTATTATCACCAAGTATAAAATCAATATAACGCTGATTGATATTTATTTCCCAAGTCACTATGCTTTCATCCTCATACGAATCAAAGCTTAAAATTCTCCTACTTACTAAAACTGAGCCTGTTGAAAAAAGTTTTCGATTTATAATTCGTTCTGAATAATTATCAAACATCAGATTAAGAATCATTCCTACTGTTAAATTATTTTTATAAATATAATTAAGCGGCGGATTGTTTTTAACGCTATACTGATAGATGCTGGTGTCAGTTTTCAAAATAAATATAAGTATGAATATTCTTTTTTCATCATCTGATAAATTCAAGTCATTGAAAGTATATTGTATAGGCTGATAATTATGATTGAAAATCATTTTTTCAATAGATTTTATTTCGTTATTGCATTTAATTATTTTTTCTTTATTTGTTTTTTCATTTTTTAAAAAATCAAGTCTGTCAATATATGAGCGAACCAGGATAGACATATTATTAAACAAATCCATCGGCATAATACTGCCGTTTACTGCTTTGAAGTTTTTATTCTGCATAATATAGCCTCTCTATTATAAATTTATTTTTCGAATATCTTTCTGAATTGTATCGACAATCCCGTATTCAATACATTCCTGAGGAGAAAGCCAGGTATCCACATCCCGCAAAAGAGTAGTATTCAACTCTTGTTCAGTATTTATTTTTGTATGCTTCAAATAATGATCACATATTCTTTTATGCATAAGATCTTGTTCTTTGCGTGCTGCTATTAAACTTGAATGATTGCCCATTGCTCCGCCAAAGTATCTATGTGACAATACAGAAGTGCGGGGAGTAATAACTCTTTTTCCTTTTTCTCCGGACATAAAAATAAGTAATCCCATTGATGCAATTATGCCGATACCTGTTGTATAAACAGGAATACGCGACCACTCGATTATATCAATAATCGCAAAACCATCAGAACAATAACCGCCGCAGGAGTTTATTATTAGTTGGATTGAAGGAATATCATTTTCAATATTCAGTCTTATAATTTCTTTGCATACCCATTCGGCTGCAATAGTTCCGTTTAAAAAAATCAAACCGTCAATATCCCTTTTTTTTCCATCATTTGAATTTTTTGAACTCATTATTAAAACCTCTTTTTAGTTTATCATATAAAAAAATTATTTTTCATAAATGCGCAGATTCAAGTCAAAAGCATAAAAATGACTTTCGCGCCACAAATAAATTATCTGTTCAATGAAAAAAATAAACTCCTCATCAAATATGTCTATAATGTCTTTTGTTATTGATTCTGCCTTGCCATATTTTATTTTTCTAAATGTATCAAGCAATAAATTATAGTCAGTTATTTTCTCTGAAAGATATTTGTATATTCTTTCCTGTGAATAAAATTCAATCCCTAAAAAATCAGTGAAGTCAGTATTTTTAAGAGTGCTGTGTTTAAGACATGATAACTTAAGGTATTCTTCAAAGGAAATAAAATCATTTGAAATTACATACTGCATTATTTCAGATTTATGTTTTTTGCCGGTTGATTTTTTTATGATATCCCAGAAAAGATTTAATCTGAAATTCTGTGAAAATAAATTTTTAACTGATGAGGAATATTGATTTAATTCCTTAGGTTTTACTTTAACATTCTGCCAGATTTTTATAAATTCAATTGTATTATTAAGACTAATAATATTTTTTTCAAATTTTGTAATTTCAAATTCTGTAAAACTGATTAAATCTTGCAATTCTGCAATAGATAGACTTCCATCAATACTAATTTCAAAACAATTTTTTACATATTCTGGAATAAACGGAATATCTGTTCCATTTATGCCAAGCGGGTTTCTGCATACAGGACAATTTTTATCCGGCAGATTATAAACAGGCAATTCAGAAAACTCAATATGTTTGCAAATATCGCAAATATAATGCGGCGGCAGTGGATTCAATTGAAACTTCATCAAAGTTGAAAGAATAAGTGATTCGCAGAAATGCATTGAAGTCATCAGTATTTTTTTTTCATTCGAAAGATTATTCAAAAAACATAATATTTCCTGATGATTTTCAAAATATTCAATTTCATTTTTTATTCGTTTGTTTACTAATTCATTGTTTCTAGGATATTTCTCGAAAAATTTCACTAAAATTTTATCAATAAATTTATTATTTTCAGATTTTGCGACAATAATACGTTTATTATCCGGCTTAGATAAATTTTCATCATTTTCTTTCACATCATTTTGTGTTACTTCTTGCATTTTAAAACCTCCAAAAACTTAAAAATTTTATTTAAAAAAATGAATTTCAATATATAGATACACTATGCCTTCTCCGGCTGCCACATAACTAATTTATTATTTTCGTCAAAGACTGCTTTTGCGCTTTTATACCAGCGGTCCATAATAGAATATTCTGTTTTTACTTTTACATCAGGACACACCTTGCGCATTGAATTTATCATTATTTCACTTATGCGCTCAGCTTCATAACTGTAATCAGAATTTAGAGGCAATTCAATGATAGCTTCGTCGTGAACAAATGCCGCTGTCCGGTAATTATTTTTTGTAAGATTATACAACGCAATTTTTGCGCCGTCAGCGGCTAATCCCTGAAATTGCGTGTTTTTATAATCGCAATAATTCATGTTTGAACGCAATCTGCCTGTAAGCGTTACTGCCTGTTTTTTGTCTTCCGCGATAAATTTTTTCATTTCAGGAAACGCGGTTAACCAGATTTTTTTTAGTTCAGCGCAGCGTTCAATTTTCAAAGCAATATTGTGTTCGATTAAAAGATTTCTCTGGAATGCAGTAATTCCCATTCCGCCGGGAAAACCAAAATTACAAGCCTTTGCAGTCCGTCTTTCTTCATCTGAAATATTATTTACAGGTTTATCATAAATCTTTGAAGCAAACCATTTATGCAGATCAATATCGTTATTAATCAATTCGCGCATAACAGATATTTTGTAATTTGTATAACATATCTGCGCAAGCGCAACAAGTTCAAGCTGACAATAATCTATGGAAATAAAAATATTCCCCGGAGAAGGAATAAAACATTCCCTAACTTTGCCTGAGCGCGGCAGATTTTGAAGATTAGGTTTAGAGCATGAACTTCTGCCTGTTACTTTCAGAAGATCATAATAAGCAAATATTTTTTCCTTATCAAGTTTACGGATAAAAGTTGATAGAAGTTGCTCATTTTTTTTATAAACTAAAAAACATTTTATAAATGGAATGTATGCAAATTTTTTTAAATCATCAGCACTTTGTGATTTGAATTTTGTTTTTTCAGTTTCAGAAATAATAATATTATGTTCTGATTCAATTTTTCTTATAATCGAATCATATATTTTTGTGCTGCCTGGAATGGAAGTATTATAACCAAATGCTTTTAAGTCGCTAACAGTTTTTTGTTTTTCGTCATCGAGAAGTTTCTCAATTTTTTTTACATAATCTAAATCAACGCAAATACCATTAAGCATTATTTTACCCAGTGCATAATCGCCCATAATCTGAATTTTATGAGTTAAATGTCCGTATTCATTTGATAATCTAAATTCTTTCATTATATTTTCGCAATCTTCTATTAATTTTTTTGTAACGAAAAAGGAGGAAATACTGTCTTTTACAGCGTATTCAATGTAATAGTCAGGAATATTTTCGTATCTTATTGTTTTGTCTGAATTCATAAATTGTCCAAAATTTGTGCGAACATCCAAACCCTCTACATCAAAAATATTTTTTTCAAGTTTTATACCTAATATTTTTTCGCTGAGCAGCGCAAGATTATATTTTGCCGGCACAATTCCTGATTCTGCAATTCCTTTTAACCTGAACAATATGCCCGGATCAATAATATTACCGTTTTCTATTTGCTGATTAAGTTTAAGCCCGGTAATTTTTTCAATTACCATAATATCGAATTTCGCGTTCATAATATAAAATGTTGATAAATTATGAATTTGCGTAAATTCCTTCATATTTTCACGATAAATGATGTATGCCATTTTTCCATTAAATACAGTTCCAAGAATCAATTCTGGTACTTCGCCTTCGTGTATTTCTTCTGTTTCAGTATCTAATCCAATTTCATCGCCAATATTACCTGTTTCAGAAGTCCATATATCAAGACTGTATTTAATTTCGTTAAACTCAATTTCATTTTTAATTTTCAAAATAAACATCTCCTTTTAAAAAGTTCCACTTTTTAAAAATTCACTGAAACACTGTATTTTATAGGTATTTCAGTAATGAAAAAAATATTTTCACCGCAAAAGCAAGAATATTTTTGATAAGATACTAAGATACTAATTTAAAAAATTTAAATTTGATGCTATGCCTTTAAGATTTGACACTTTTATTTTAATTGGCTGATCTATTTTTTCGCAAACAGCTTTTCTTATTGAATCATTTACTGACTGCTTATCGTTTAAATCTACTGGGATAATGGCAACAGCTATTTTTGACAGCATTGCAGGTATCGCGCAAGGATTATATTTATCCATTAGGACAATGATTGGTATATCAGAAACGACTGCCGCTCCAATTGCAGTTCCAATAGATGAAATTAAATCATTATCATTAATATGATTTGCTAATAAAACGCATACCGTTATATACTTTTCATAAATTCCTATTGCAACATTAGTATATGATTCTTTTAATAAATTTTTTTCTTCTGATATCGCTTTTTTTAAATTAAATTTCTCGAATCCCATACTGTTTTTCCTCACCTATTCTGTTATTATTTACAATTTTTATTTGCTGAAAGTTGCATTTAAAAAAAATATTGCGTTAACCAATTTATTATCAAAAGTTAAAACCCGAAATCTGTTTAAAAAAACACATAACATTTTTCGGGTTCAATAAATATTTTAAAAATAATTTTTTTTATTTGCACCTTTTCAATCCTGAAATTTGTATATATAGATAGATGCAATGAAATAATATTGTTTACATATTTTAGGCGTTGCATTTAAATAAAACGCCTGGCTGAATAAAATTTTATGTTAACTTTTTAGTAGCGTTTTATACAGATGCAGAAAACAATTAATTCTGCAAATAAAATTACGAGGTGAAAATAATATGTTTGATTTTAAGGTTTACAGAGGTTCAGATGAAATCGGCGGTACCTGCATTGAATTATATACCGAAAATACGCGAATACTTTTAGACTGCGGGCTGCCGCTGTTTGATAAATTCCGAAACCAGCTTGATACAAATATATTTAAAAAAGAAACTTTTGAAAATTTACGCGCTTCCGGTTTGCTGCCGGATATAAAAGGATTTTATCAAAATGAAGACAAATCAATTGATGCGGTTTTTATTTCGCATTCGCATATTGACCATTATGGAATGCTCAAGTATGTTAATTTTGAAATACCTGTTTATGTAAGCGATGGGACGAAATCACAGATCGGTATAAACAGTATTTTCCTGAATGTTCCCTGCAATACGAAAAATTTTATTATTATAAATAATCAGGAAAAAGTAAAAATAAATGAATTTATAATAACTCCGTATCTGATGGATCATTCAGCATTTGACGCATTCGGTTTTCTTGTTGAATGCGAAGGTAAACGATTATTCTATACAGGCGATTTCCGGGGCACAGGCAGAAAAGGAATTTTGACTGACCGGCTTATTAAATATCCGATAAAAAATCTTGATTATCTTTTCTGCGAAGGTTCGAATCTTACAAGGGACGAACATCTTTATCCTGACGAACAATCTGTAGAAACTGAATTAGTTAAAGAATTCAATGAAAATCCTGACACTATGCATTACACAGTTATGTCGTCGCAGAATATCGACAGAATTGTTAGTTTTTACAGGGCCTGCCTCAAGACAGGCAAGACTTTTGTTATTGATTTATACACGGCTTTTATTCTTGATAAACTAAAAACCGCAAATAATAAAATTCCGCAGATAAACTTTGATAAAATTAAAATTTATATTGCTGACAGGCATTATAAAAAAGTTAAAAAAACAAATAATAATTATAATTTTATAAATAAATGTTTTCAAAATAGTATAAAACTCGATAAAGTCCGGGATATGGGCAATAACGTTTGTATGATTGTTCACGAAGATAAAGAGTTCTGGATACTTAATAGAAA
>JAGOBX010000069.1 GCA_017999075.1 Candidatus Babelota bacterium
ATTTTTGAACTACCAAATTTTTTGAATATAATTAACGCAAGCGTTATAAGTTCAATCTGAGAATAATCGACTGCAAGCAATAAATATCCTTCAGTCGGAATAAATACTTCGCGTGTTCTGCCTTTTCGCGGCAAATTTTGAACATTAGGTTTTGAGCAAGATGTTCTGCCAGTTGCTACGATCAAACGATAATTTGGATAGACTTTTTTTATATTAAATTTATTCAGAAATGTATTTATTAATTTATTACATTTATGATATTCGATATATTCATAAATAAAATTCAAGTGAGTATATTCTTTCAATATATCTTCTTTTGCGGATTTATACTTGCCGGAAACTGTATTTGGTAAAAATATACTATGTGTTATTTCAATGTTGCGCAGAATTTTATCAAGAACCTTTTTATTATTTTTCTGTTTTGGATAATATTCGTATGTATTAAGAATTTTTAAATATTCCTGCTGATGTTGTTGAAGTTCATTACAAACATTATCTACGAGTTCTGTATCTATACACATTCCGTTTTGAGAAATTTTATACAGTGCATAATCTCCCATTAATTGTATCTGATGAGTAAGTAAGCCGAATCGTGTAGGCAGTTTGAATTTTTTAATAATATCATCAGCTTCAAAAATTAACTTTTCTGCAAGGAAATAAGTCGCAATTGCATCGAGCAAAGCGTATTGATAATATTGTTCAGGAATTCTTTCATAATCAACAGTCAGATCAGAATTTAAAAATTTTCCGAAATTTTTTCTAATTTCGTTACCTTCCTCATCAAGTTCTTTTTTAGGCAATTCAATATCAAGATATTCAAATGATAAATATCCTAAATTATACTGACCGTTAGGATGTCCGGCTTTTGCAATGCGAATAAGTCTATATAATATTGCAGTATCAATAATTCGGTGGTTTTCAATCAATTTATAAAACCGGAAGTTTGTCAACCTTTCAATGACGGCAATGTCAAATGCCGCATTATGAAAAAACCATATACAATTTTTATGCAATTCTACGAATTCGGATACAGATTCTCGTTTTAGCAAGTAAACTGTCTTGCCGTTAAAACAAGTGCCAATGACATAATCAGGCGTTTGCCCCGGTTCAATAAGGGTTGTTTCTGTATCAATGCTGAAGGTATTATTAATGCAGATACAGCCGTCAATTATTAAGTCCCAGATTTTTGCTGGATATGTGTTGTCTCCAAATTTTACAGCATTACCATTCATAATTTTCTCCTTTTTCAATTAATTTTGTAACAATATCCGTTGAGCTTATTGAGTTGACATTATTTTTAGAACTTGTCATTCTTTCCGAAGTATCTGAAAAAACTTCGGGTAATAATTGGTCGAACTTCGGATGAACTTCGGGTTTATAATCAGTTGATAATAATTGTGTTACGTTATTAGAAACGGTATTTTCCCGAAGTTCCCGAACATTCCGAGGTTTTTCGGCTCTATCGGCATTTATAATATTTTCAAAATTTTTTTTACAATTTTTTTCATTATCACAGGAGTATAAATAATCTTCGGAAACTTCGGAAACTTCGGGTTCAACACCATAAGTGTTTATTTGTGAATGTGTTAAGTTTCCGAGGTTTATCCGAAGTTTCCGAGGTTCGTCTGCTTTTTCAGTAGAAACTTCGGGTGAATTTTCTGTCTTGCCAATATATTTATGATTATTCAATTTAGTCTGTTTAAATTTCCATTTATCACTGAATAATTTATTTTCTTCATCAGATAAATTAACAGCACCGAATAAATCCTGATTTTGTTTATCATTTGGAATACATATCAATGTATAAACTTTATCGTCAAAATTAAAATTGTGACCCAAATATTTTCTGAAAATTTTGCTTAAAGCAACACTTTTACCCGTACTTTTTGAATTACAAACTTGAGGTAATATTTTAAGTTCTTCAACAGCTGCTGCCCATTCCTTTGAAGTTTTAACTTGATTAAGATAATTTTCAAACAAGCATTTTATATCCTGCAATTCAGGGCTGAATTCTTCTACGCATTCTTGTTTATTTGTTAAAAAATCGTTAAATCCATTCGCTTCAAGTATTCTTCCTATAGTTCCAGCCCATTCATAAAAAGTGTGTCTGTTTTGATTAGTATAATTTGCTTGCATTACGCGCGACCTCCACTATCCCGAATAATTCGGCTAAAATATTTTTTCTATTTTTCAATGTCCAATTTAATATATCATTGTGTTTAAAATTTCTTTCCGTTGCTTCGCCTTCAAAATATAGGTTTACTGTTATTGCCCTGTTTAATAAATCCTGCGAAAATCTTGAATTGTTCATTGTAAAAATAAATATGCAATCGTTTGGGCGGCGGATTGGTTCATTTTTCCCGAGTTTTCTATAATTTAAAATTTGGTCTGTAATACTGCGTTCTAATATTGAACTTGAAATTTCCTGAGCGCGCGGATTTTTCGCATTATCTATTATTATAACACGCTGGTCCTGAACGAAGGTTGCTAACTGTTTTTCCATTTCTTCTTCGTCAGCATGATAAGAAATTGTAACTGGAATTCTATTGTCAGCAAGAATACCTGCAATTTTCGCGAGATAGGACTTGCCTAATTGCGATTGATTTGCGTTAAGTATCAAACAGGGTTTTCGCCCGCGCCAATTCTGCGGGAATAAAATTGTTAATAAAATAGCAATATAGTTAACTCTATCCGCAGAAGTTTTAAAACAAAAATCATATAAAAGTTCGTTGATATAATATGTTGAATTTGAATATTTTATTTCTTCGCCGAAAACATAAATTTTTTGGTTTTTATTATATTTTTTTTTTAATATTGAAAAATCATAATCATACATGCAGTCATAAACAATACTTTCTATTGTTTCAAATTTTAATTTTTCAGTTGGCGATTTTAAGTAAGTTTGAGTAATTCCGCTGTCTAATAATTTCGAAAGTTTTAAAACACCGGATTTTGTTACTCTTACTTGAAAAAAATCAAAAATTTCTTCAAAGAACCATTGCTGATTTTGATTAGGGTCAAGAATAAATCCCTTATTATAATTTATGTAGTACAACAATTCGCCATATAAAAAAATATTATTATTTTCGTATAAAACTCCGGTAATTTTTTTTCGTAATTCTTCAATTGTTTCATTTAATTCGTCAAAAAAAATTTTGGGGCGTTTATTATTAGTATGTGGTAAGATACTTTTAATTTCAGCAATGTAATCTGAAGAATAATTCAAATTTAAAATTAGTAAAAACAACTCTTCCAAAGTTATTCGTTTTTTTTGATTATCAACGCAACCATCATAGCATATTGCATCAGAGTCATTTACTGAAAGTGTTGTTGTCGCGCCTGAATCATGAAACCGGCAGATACCTTTACCAGTGGATAAATTGCCAAAAAAATTTTCATAAATAAATCGAAAAGGCTTTATCTGATATGTATTTACAATTTTTGAAAGTTCTTTTATTGAATATTGTTTATTTTCTTTACGGGTTTGCCTTACAGTAAATTGATTATTAGTTTTTGTTGTGCCGACGACATAAGCAAATCCAAATTTATTGAGCGACGGTGTTGAAAAATATATTAGTGAAATTTTTTCATATAATTCTGTTAACTTTGATATATCTGACTGTCTTTTAATATCTTCATTCAGATATATAATTATTCCTAATCCGTCACCGTAATCTCGAATTTCAACGCCCGGAATTGCGTTTGTATAATAATTTATTATTTCATGTTTCTGCAAGTTTGAATGAAAAATATTAAATTGCAGAATATACATTAATTTGTTTACAGATTTAACCTGCTGGGTGTCGTTTAAAATAAGTGGCAGTGAATTAACAGCAATATTATTAATTCCTGTTTCTGCCAAATCAAAATGTTGAATATTGTTTTGATTTACTATTGTTTGTAATAATGTATTTCCCATTTCCTTTTCCTTTAAATTATTAATAAATAATTGTCATCATTCGTATATTTACAAAAAAATCGTTTTTATGAAATCAATTTTGCGTTGCTATTATTTTAGTGACTTCATTTTTTGTCTTATTAAAATAAAAAACAAGCAAATCAGTAATAGCAGCATTGAATTCCTCTGTATTATTAGCGTTACTAATTTTATACAAATCCTGCTTGTTACACATATAAAAAGTTAATTTGCCAAAAAATAATCCTATAATTAATACTGCTTTATCAGGCTGACCAATCAAACACATTATATTCCCGCAACCGTCATTTGTTGTAGCGCAAGTTGAAAATCCTATCTTCGATAGTTCCTCGCGAAAATAATCAATCCGACTTTTACTTGATATTCCATAAAGTTTTTTTCCGATTTCAAGAATATTGTGAATATCTTCGTGACTAATATCTGTATATCTGCTGTTATTATTAGTATTTTCATTTAATTTCATATCTAAATTTCCCCCTCGAAAATATTTCATAACAAAATTTTTTTTTCTGATAACTTATTACTTAACTTGTATTTAGCATAATAATAAACCTTCCTAAAATATTTTTTATTTTGTTTCTTTTGCTAATTTTCTTGCAAAAGAAAAGTATTTCAGATAATCCTGAATGTTAGTCTTACTGCCTAAAAGAAAATCATTCCGGCATTTTTCAACTTTTAGGTTGTTTTCAAAAACAAAAAAAACCTTCCCGATATTATTATTACAATAATGCTTTTTTAATTTAAAACCGCGCGCTAATAAAAATGCCGTTTCTGGTAAATTGGTTGTTTCATATTCTTGTTTCATGTTTACGTCACCCTTTTGTAAAAATTTGAATACTTTATTAGTCTAAAATAGGCGCTAAATATCCTGCCAAACCTGTTTTATCTGCCCATTCTTCGAGATTAAATTCAAATTCAACCAAATTTGAGTTTCCGTTAAGAGCTGCAATAAAATCAAATTTAAATTGTTGATATAAAATTGCTGCAGGTTTTTTTTTCAACAGCATTTTCAAAATTGATAATGCAGCGTCAGATGGACCCGAACCACAATATCCGTAGTTCATTCCCGTCGGAGAATGAGATTTAATATGTTTAACCGGTTTTGAATTCAAAAAGAAAAACACTTTTCCTTTTATGTCTCTATATGCGACAACTTTTTGATTTGCAGGATTTGTGGGATATAAATTCATTCCCTTTAATACATTGTTTCTGATTTTAATTTCATTTTCCATTTTAAATCACCCCTTTTAATTTTGAATTGCTTTGAAATTGCAATTCGTTTTTTCTTATCTGCATATAATATATTGTATATATACTGGTTTGTCGAGAAACTGTTTTAATCAGTAACTTGAATTAGTAATTGACTTAAACAAATATATGAAATGTATAGAATAATTGAATGATTTAATGTTTTTTGAGAAGAAAAAAAAGTGGTTTGAATTAGTATCTTAGATAGCAAATTAGTAACTGAAATATCAAAAAAGTGATTGGGTTATTAGTTTAGAGTTGAAATTTAAATAAAAAAAGGTTTTATTGATGCCTGAATTCTTTTATCAGCAAGGATAAAATTTATTGATAAGTCTTTTCTACAAATCCATTAATTATATTTACTCCAGTTTTGTCGCCAACACTACCTTTTTCAATAAAATTAATCGCCATTGATGCTTTTTCTTTGAAAATTTTATTTATTGCGACAATATGGTTGTTCAATAATTTTGTTTTTAATTTTTCTGTGTCAAATTTTTTTGAATTTATATGCGCGGGAAGGATTTTGTTAAAAACATTATTCAATATTTTGAATTTATCGTTTTTAGTATTGCTTTGATGTTTGCAAATTATTTCTAATAATTTTAATCTAATTTCCTGAACCGTTTTAGTTCGCCCTAAATCAGCAATTTTTAAATGTTTTTTATTAATAAGCCAAAATTTAAATATGTCTTTTTTTTCACTAATTAAGTCGTGACTATAATGTAACGCTATATTATAATTGTTATATTCTGCCGTTGTGGTTAAAGTAATATTTTCATTTTTTTGTTCTGTGTTTATATTTTCAATTTTTAATAAATCAGGATTTTTTCCAATAATTTCAACAATTTTATCGTGCGTAGTCTCAATTATTTTTCCGTTTTTGATATTGATTATATTTTTGTCTATTGATATCGCTTCAGCAATTATGATACGAGACATATCATTATAATTTAGACATAACGCGGATGTCTGATTGGTTTGCATTGCAAGACAGTAAATATTATCTAATACTTTTAATTTCAAAAACAAATGCAATTTATCCGAAACTTTTTTATCAAAATTTCTATCAAAAATTTTGGAAACATCCGGGTTGGTAATTAAAGAATTTTCAACTAAGTCAAAAACTAATTTATGTAATTCTTGTTTCTGATATTCTTTTAGAGTATTCAAATTTTCCGGAAAAAAATAATTTAATATCGGTCGAACTTGAATTTCATTAATATTATCGTTTTCAGTCTGGTTTTCATTTGTATCAATACATTCAATAGATTTTTCTTTAATTTTATTTTTATTAGCAAAATATTCAATCATTGCTTTTAATACCTTTTTTCCGGTTTCAATTGGACCGGATATCGTTACCGGTTCTGAATTTAAAGCGGTAAGATAAACTTTGTAATAGACATTTTGGGAATATTCATAATTATCAATATAAACCAGTTTATTGTTTTGGCAGTATGTTTGTATTTCTTTAAGTATTTTTTCTTCGTTTATATTATAGATTTTTTTTATTCCCAAGCATTCACAAATGGCGTTTATTTCTTGAACTGTTAATGCAATATTATTTTGAAAAAAATTATTAAGACGTTTAACCGATAAATATTTCAGATTTTCATTTCTTTGTTTTAATGATTTGATTAATTCTCTAATATCCTTTAGTTTTTTTTGAGAAATAAAATTGTCGATAGCGGCACTGATTTCATTTATTTTTTTTGTGGATATATTGGTTAAATCCGATGTTTGAAATAAAATTTCCTTCATGTCAAATTCCTTTATCTAAATTTGAAGATAATTTTTTGTAATTGAAGCAGGTATTTTTAAACCTAATAATTTATATAGTCTTTCAATTAATTCGTATTGTTGATTTTCAAATAAAATTTTAAACATATATTCTTTTAATTTTTTTTTCAATACATGAATCTTTTCTGACTGAAATAAACATTGTTGACTGTTCATTGTTAAATAATTAATGTACAAATATAAAGCACAAAATTTTTTACAGATTGTTATTTTTATAATATTTTCGAATAAATTTAAATCGCTTTTGTCAATTATTGATTTTAAAAAAATTTGACTGCTGTTGCTCGCTATTCTATTTTCTAATTCTATCAAAAAATCAAATACATATTCACTGTTTTTATTTTCGATTGATAAATATAATGAATTATCAAAGATAGAAGAACAATTTGTAATACTAATTTTTTCTTTATCTATCATTATTTTTTTTGTTTCGTCTTTAATAAAAGTAATTGCCGTAATATTTTTTTTATCTTTAATTAGCTTGATATTTGTGTTAAACTTATCAATTTTAAATCCGTCCAACTGCAAAATTATTGAGCCTGAATTTGCATCTTCAAAATTCAATTTTTTCTTAACTTTTGATTTTTTGATTTTTTTAGTTTTCTGGTTACAGCAAATATAAAATATATTTTTCTTTTTTTCTGTGAATTTTTCGGAGGTCTTTTTATAACAGGTTTGGGCAATTAATATTTTATCATATTTGGGAGTAAAAAGAAAATCGTAGCAATCGTGTGTTAATATTGATAATTTTTTTATTGATTGCTCTTTCAATTTTTTAGAAAAGCATTTATAGATTAGATTTTTATACTTTGCAAATAATTGTAAATGATTGGGTTTAAAATCAAAAAAATTATTACTGTCTTTTAAAATATTAGTTTTCAGATTTTTAAGAATGTATTTTTTTTCTTTCTCAATTTCATTTTCATTCATAATTATAATTATAAAAAAATAAATAAAAAAAACAATAGTGGAAAACCGCGGTTTAAAAACCTTCTTTGAACTAAAAATTTTTTTATAAATTCACAACTTATTAATTTTTATTTTATCTTATAAGGTTTTGTGTAGTAAAAATGGCGGGATAAAAACATTATAACAATTTGAACAGGTGTAGCAGTCAAAATAGTATTATTTTGATTATTCTATTTTTTGAAAATGGAATAAAGCGGAATTAAAAATTGTCTATTTTTTTATTTTAAAAGGGATTGTCTATTTTTACTTGTTGTAATGTTTTTAATGGGTGGGATGATTTTTATTTTATCGGGAATATGAAATACCCTCAAAAAAATCAATTTCATTATCAAGCGGCATACTAAAGTCAAATGACTGTTTTTTATCAATTTTTTTTTCAATATCTGGTGAAATTCGGGTCTGTGCCCGGCCTGCATTTTTGGCCTGATATAAATACTCATCCGCCTGTTTTGGTGTTCTACCTATGCCTGCGCTGAAATTAATAGAAAATTCCTTACGGTAACTTATAAAAACAAGATTTGAAATTTCATGCCGTGCTTTTTCAATTTTGGCATGTAATTCGACTGGGTCTTTTGCGACAAGCATAAATTCTTCGCCGCCGTAACGGATGACGCTCATTTCTGTTGACGCTTTCAATTTTTCTGCAAATTTTTGTAGAACAACGTCGCCTGCCTGATGACCGTAAGTATCATTAACCATCTTGAAATGGTCGATATCTAATATTCCAAAAAATGTTTTTTTGTTTTTAATAATATTTGTCCGGTTTATAATATCGTTAAAATATAATCTATTATACGCATTAGTGAGCGGGTCGGTATAGATTATAGTTATAACATTTTTTATTTGTGCCGGGTCAGTTATGCCAATATTATAAAGCCGTTGCGGAATAGAGATATCGTTTTCAATTGTCGTAACTTTATCAATAATAATATTGTTATTCATTGCTTTCAACCTCAAACGGCACGTCAGATTCATTCTGATATTTGATACCAAGAATTTTATCTAACGTGCCTGCGTTTTGAGATAATTTTTCCAAGTCTAAAAAATCCAAATTTGCAATGAATTTTTCAATGGCAATTTCGTCATTCATTGTGTATTTTCCTGTAAAAAATATTATTGAAAAAAATATCCATTGCCTTTGTTTTCATTATAAAAATGTTTGAGCCCCTCCTGTAGTTGCATCAATAACATTTTATACTTATTGATTGCGTTTGAGTATGTCAGGCATAAGTATTTATTGTTATAATAATTTACGTTGCTCAGGTTAAGCCAAAATTGCTTGTCGTATTCAAGTGCAGCGTCTTCAGTAGCAAATTCTTTTTCTTCGAGCACATCCATTTCAAGACCCAAAATAATAAATTTTCGGCCGTCAACCTTGCTATAGAACCTAACAAGGTTTAGATTCATTAGCATCCCGCCGTCTTTTGCTCTGATAAAAAACGGCTTTTTAGAATCCGGTAATTTGTCATAGTCCATACTAAAAACCTCCTAAAAAAATATTAATTATCGAGAAATTGACGAACAAAAATCGTCGTCTTTAACCTTATTTAATTCAAGACTAACGCAATCATTAATATATTGAAACTGATTTGATAATTGCTTTGCTTCGCTAAATAATTGTGATAAATTTGCAGCATTGCATTTATTTTGCAATTCAGGAAAAGTCATTGTCAATTTTGGTTTTGAACTGGAGTTCAAAGCAAATAGATTTTCAAATAATTCAATACCTTTAGTATCGGTCAATTTATTCATAAGTAATGCCCAGCGTATATCTTTCCATTTTTCTTTTATCTCTTTGATTTTATCGGTCAAATCCTTTGTTTGATAATAACTATTCTTATTTACTTTTTTCCATTTTTTCCGGATTAACGGTTTGAATTTATAATTGCTGTTATTGCTTAAAAAATTAGTGAACGGGTTAAAAAATTCGTCAATGAATTTTTCTTTCATTTGCATATTGTAGTTCCGGCCGTTCTGGTGATTACGTGCTTTGCTGTTTTTTCTATCGCTGAAATATTGCCCCCAAGAACGCTGTTTGTAATTATCAAAACTTTGACAGTCATATAGTCCAAAAATTTTCAAATAATCGTTAAAGCCTGTTTTTATATGTTCGAATTGCGCGGGCGATATTTTATGAAACCGTCTGTCCTTATCAAAAATATTAACCGGATTTAGCAGAAAATGCGCGTGATATTGCGTGTCAGTTTCGTGTATACAAAAAAGCCCGCAGAAGTCTGGAAAATACTTTTTTTGATACTGAATGCAGCAAGCAAGAAATTTATTTTTATTCTTAACATTTTCTTTTTTAACGCTGAAAATAAATCTGTAATCTTTGCGCTTGCTCTTACTATAATTAACAGAAGACATTAGTATTTCTTGCCAGTTTTGTTGAAAATTGGCAGGTTTAAGACCGTTAAACCAATACTGTTTTATGGCTTTATCGCATATATATTTTTTATGCGCAACTGTCGCTTTTATGTCATGATTTTTCCATTTTGTCGCTTTAATGACGCTCATAAATTTTTCAAGTCCTTTTTTATGTTATTCAATTCCAAAATAAATTCATTTATTTTTTCTGCTTGTTCTGTAATTTGTTTATGACATTCCTCTAAATATTTTTTTGTAATTACTTCATAAATGCTTTTGATATCAGCATTATTTTCTGACATTTCAAACAAAGTTTTTCTTATCAAATACAAATGATTTTCAACCGCATTCAACTGTTTCAGAATTTCGTTTATTTGCAACTCCGGTATCGTATTGAAATCATAGATTTTTACATTCTGCATTAAGCGGCTGAACAGGTCGCTTACAGATATATTTAACTTTTCTGCAAGTTCTTGTGCTTGTTGTTTTGTTTCTGCTGATATAGTCAAACATATATTTTTTTTAGTCGGCATATTTTTTTACTTTCCGTTTTTAAAATTGAAAGATTGAGTATCGGCGCAGTCCGTTAATAATAACCGTCAAACATTGTTGTCGGTGCTCCTTGCACTCTTCAATCTTTCTTATTATATTATAAACTATACGGCTTCACTAATCAACATTTACAAAGAAAAGTATGTCCAAAAAGTATACAAAATTTACTTGTTTACACTTGTAAAAGTTCAATTTTTATGGTATAATATGTCTATAAAATAAAGGTTGTTTTTATTGTTTAGTTTATTTACTTTTTGTCTGTCGAGGCGGGTGTGTTTATGGATAATTCAAATAATAATAGCCAGATAAAAATGCATACGATTTCATTCAAATGCGATGACTTGCTTAAAGAAAAAATTGACAGTATGTTGAATGCAATTCAAATCAAATTAAAAATGAAAGTTTCGGAAGGTGAAATAATACGAAGAATGATACTGGCGTATACTCCTGA
>JAGOBX010000590.1 GCA_017999075.1 Candidatus Babelota bacterium
GAGAAGATGTAAAGAAGGGGAAATACCGTTTAGTATGAAACAACAAGAGCATAAAATTGCTGAAACTGAAAATTATTACAAAAAAATTGAAACCTAGTGTTTCGCACGGCGGCTTCGCCGTCACTTGCTGCGCTCTCGAGTATAAGACTAAAACACTAAGAGGATAGACGACTTTAATAAAAAAGAGAAAATTATTATGAAAAAAACAATTTTTATTTTTTGCTTTGTTTTTGTATTATTATTTCCATTAATTGGAAATACTGAAACCAATAACGATAATTCGAATATTTCAATAGATAAAATTAAAATTAAATTATCTGAAAAAGAATTAATTATATATAAGACACAAGTTAATAATATTGTTCAAGAAGTATTATATGATTTAAAACCAGGCACATTGAAAAATAAAAAATTAAGTGAGGAAGAAATGGCTGAAAATCAAAAAAAATTTATGAAAAATATTTATAGTTCAAATACTAATATGTTAAAATATTATACTGAAGTATATGAAAAAATTTATAAACGATTATTTAAAGAAATAAAAGTTAAGGATAAATTTTTTTTATCTTGGCATAAGAAATTTATAGATGGATTTAAAGATTCGTTTATGATTTCACAAGATGTATATAAATTATTATTGAAAAATAAAAATTTGAATAACATATTAGAAGATAAAGAAATAGGAGAACGTATTTACAAAAATGCCCATTTTCATCATAAATTAAACGAGGAATTTGAAAATATTGTAAATAAGGTTATAAGGGATCCAGAAAAAATCAAAATTTTTTTAAGGGATTTTCCACCTTATATGTATATCGAACAAACATGGAAATAAAAAATATATAATTTGTAAAATTTTAATGAATAATATTATTGTAAGTCGTCCGTTTCTTAACTTTTAAGGCGTAAACGATGTTGCGTGATAGCAGAAAAGTTGTAGCTTTCCGCAATTGCGTTTTACACCAAGATGAAAGCAGCCGCGGCTGATAACCCTAATATATTATTAACAAAACGCTTGACAATTTGAACAATATGTGTACAATGATGTACATAATATTTCAAGGGAGTTGAATATGAAAACGGCAACATTTACCGAATTTAGAAATCATGCGGGTGAATATTTTGACATAGTTGAAAAAGGCGAAGAAATACAGATAATAAGAAACGGAAAACCGATTGCTGAAATTTATCCATATAAAAAAATACCTTTAAAAATCCCCTCATGGAAAAGGCCTGGATTAAAAATGAAAATTGATGGCGTATCGTTATCCGATACAATTTTATCTAATCGAAAAATGGCTAAAGTATGAAATTATTTTTTGATACATCTGCAATAGCCAAAAGATATATATACGAAAAGGGAAGTGAAGATATTGAAAAATTACTATATGCCGCTGATGAAGTATGCATTAGTATGATAGCAATAAGTGAAATATTTTCAGCATTGAATAGATTAATTAGGGAAAAGAAAATTTTGAGAGATCAATATAATTCGATAAAAAAAGCTATTTATGTTGATGTTTCAGAATTTTCAATATGCAATATTACACCTGAGATAATTGAAAGCAGCATTTTTTTTCTCGAAAAAAGTCCATTGAAAGCGATGGATTCTATACAACTTGCTTGCGCATTTAAAATGAATATTGACACTTTTATTTCAAGTGATAGAAAACAAATTGAAGCGGCAAAAGATATAGGATTAAATGTTTTAAAAATTTAACCAGTAAATATTTATCAAATATTTTTTAAATCCTTTTCACGCAGTTTTATTTTCAAAGTCAAAAATTAGTTGTTATTATTTATTATGCTGTTCTTGATACTATCAGAAATTTTATTTTTAAAAACTATATAACATAATGCTCCGAATCTTATTTTTTTTAATTCGAAAATGCTGAATTTAGAGGCTATATTATAAGAAAAAATTGATAATATCGGTGATAATAAAAAAAACGAACCTGTTTCAAGTTTAATCAATGATTGTTTTTTAAGTTTTTCCAGAAATGGAATATTAAATTTTTGAAAATGCTGCTGTTCTAACGATGGCAACAAATTAAATAAATCGACCGCTTTTTCAACAAGAATCCAAATGCTGCTGTAATTAGGAGTTACGATGAAAATCAGTCCTTCGTTTTTAAGAATTTTCAGGAATTCATCCATCATTTTATCGCTTTGAATATTATTCAGATGTTCGATTACATCCTGTGAAACTATTGTATCAAAGATATTTTTTTTAAAAGGCAAATAACACAAATCGCACTGAATGCTTTTCCCCCCGTTTTTTTTTATAAAAAGGCACGAATAAAAATTTTTATCAATAGAAATAATTTTAAAATCGTTTTTGTTAATATAGAAAAAATTACCTGCTCCCGAACCTGCATCTAAAACAAAATAAGAATTGTATTTTTTTAAAATTTTTTTTGCGATAAGATTTTTTTCTTTATGCCAGAATTTTTGAATAATATTTCCTTTATTTAAAGCCTCAAATTGATAAGAACCGCTTATAATTGAAGATATATTATTTTTTTTT
>JAGOBX010000591.1 GCA_017999075.1 Candidatus Babelota bacterium
ACAAAAATATAAGTGAATATTTTATATTTAAAAAAATTAAAGTCAAAGTTTTTTTTAATTTTTTTATTTAATTCTTATTTTTCAACAAGTTGTTCATCACTTTCTACGTTTTTTTCTATTTCATTTCGTTCAAATTTTTCAATTTTTTCTATAATATCTTTAGCAGGAATATCTGATTTTCTGTATTTTCTCAATCCTGTTCCGCAAGTTATCAAGTGCCCAATTATTACATTTTCCTTAAGTCCTTTTAAAGTGTCTATTTTGCTAGCTATTGCAGACTCTGTAAGAACTTGACGGGTTTCCTGGAAAGAAGCAGCTGAAACAAAACTTTCTGTTTCAAGAGACGCTCTCGTTATACCTAACAATATCGGTCTTGCTTTTGCAGGTTTTCCTCCAACTTTTATTACTCGTTCATTTTCTTTATATAACTGTTGTTTACTAACTTTTTGTCTTAATAAAAATTTAGTTTCGCCTGTTTCTATAACTTCATATTTTCTAAGCATCTGACGAATTATTATTTCAAAATGTTTATCGTTTATTTCAACATTCTGACTGCAGTAAACTTCCTGAATTTCACGTATTAAAAATGTAGCGAGTTCTTTTTCTCCTTTAACTCTCAATATATCGTGAGGGTTTACTTGACCGTCTATAAGCTGATCTCCGGCTTTTACCTGATCTCCGCTATGAACTTTCAAATGTCTTCCCACAGGAGCTTCATATCTTTTTTCCATACCATTAGGATTTGTAACAACAATCTCTCTTGTGAGCGCTCCTTTTTTGCGTTCCGGCAAAGATACTTCTCCATCTATTTCACTTATTATAGCTCTTCCTGATTTTTTAATTCTAGCTTCTACAAGTTCTTCAACTCGAGGCAAACCTCCAGTAATATCTTTTGTTTTACTTGTTTCACTGGGGATTTTAGCTATAATATCTCCTGCAACCACTTTATCTCCGTCATCCACTATTAAATGAGAATCATACGGCAAATCTATACTCAGATAGACTCCATTTTTTTTATCTTCAATGATAACAACAGGCTGAAGTCTTTTTTCCCTGTCTTCAATAATTTTCTTTATCATCATTCCTGATACGTCATGTTCTTCTTTAACTGTCCTGTTAGGCACGATTTCTTCATAAATTATTCTTCCTGATACTTCAGCTAAAATAGGTTCATTATAAGGGTCAGCTTCAGCTATCAAAGTATGCGGTTCAAGTATTTCATCTTTTTCAACTCTTAATTTTGAACCTATTGGAAGCGGTACTTTATGATCTTCGCCTATTATTAAAATTTTATTTTTTTCTTTATAATATCTTATTATTCCTACGGCAGGTGCTGTTATTACTATTGATTTATCTTTATTCTGAGCTATCACATCGCCTTTATTAACCCAGAAATCTTCAGGTTGTACCTGTTTCACATCTTTAACAAGAGGTATCTCAGCAAGAATTTTCCTTACAGCAAGAAAATCATCTCTGTAAACTATAACTTCTTTTTCTTTTTTGATAATATGTTTAGGTAAATCTTCAACTATAACAGAATAATTAAGTTTTATATCATTTACTCCGCCACCAGTAGCAACTCCTCCAAGATGGAAAGTTCTCATTGTTAATTGAGTTCCAGGTTCTCCGATTGATTGAGCGGCCATTATACCTACAGCTTCACCTACTTCAACAAGTCTTCCATTAGCAAGATTCTGTCCGTAACATTTCGCACAAATTCCTTCTTCTTCTTCGCAAGTCATTACTGATCTTATATCTACTCTTTCTATACCTGCCTTTTCAATGGCGTCAGCCATTTCTTCAGTCAGCAATTCATTTGCTTCAACTAATATTTCACCTGTTCCAGGATGAGTGATAGTTTCAACGCTTACTCTTCCAATTATTCTCTGTTTTAATGTTTCAAGTTCTTTTTCACCTTCAGCACTCTTCAAAGCTGAAACTGTAATTCCATTAATTGTCCCACAATCATAATTTCTTATTACCACATCTTGAGCTACATCTACAAGGCGTCTGGTTAAATATCCGGCATTTGCAGTTTTTAAAGCAGTATCAGCCAATCCTTTTCTTGCTCCGTTAGTAGATATAAAATATTCAAGAACTGTCAATCCTTCCTTAAAGCTCGCTTTAATAGGCAATTCAATAATTTCTCCTGAAGGTTTTGTCATCAATCCTCGCATACCTGCAAGCTGCCGTATCTGGTCAACTGAACCGCGAGCCCCTGAATCAGCCATTAAAAATAATGAGTTATTTCCTTGTTCAACTTTTGCCAGGTGTTCCATAACAACTTTCTTTATTTTGTCAACAGAATTTGACCAGATGCCTACTATCTGATTATATCGTTCCTGATCTGTAATTTGTCCATTGAAAAACTGTTTTCGAACTTTTGTTTCCTGATCCGTAGCTTTTTCAATAATCTCTTTTTTTGCTGGAATTTCTATCAAATCTCCTAATCCTATAGAAATACCCAGCATTGTTGAATAATGATAACCTAACTTTTTCAAACTGTCTAACATCAGTATTGTTG
>JAGOBX010000592.1 GCA_017999075.1 Candidatus Babelota bacterium
TAAATATGATACAATACTAAAACCCCTTGCATTTACTATATTTAACCTGCTGAATTCCTGAGTATCAGAGAGATTTTTAAATTGAAGGATTATTCCTTTAAATGAATTATAAAAATTTAAAACATAATAAGGAGAAGTAATAGAAAAAATAAAGGCTGCTGTTAAGCAGCATAAAAAAAATATTTTAATTTTATTTTCTTGCAAAGATGTTATAATTCCATATAACAGCGGTACAAAAAGAAAAATTCCAGGTTGTCTGGCAGAAACAGTCAGTCCTATTAAGGCAGCAGATAGAAAAAAATATTTTTTATTTTTAAATAAAACAGAGTAATAAATTGTCGCAGTTGATAATATGTATAAAAATACAAAAAACATATCTGCAAGCAAAACAGAAGAAACACTGTAAAAATACAGATCTTTCAATACCAGTAAATATAGGATAAAAATTAATAAAAAATTATTAAAATATTTTTTGGCCCAAAAAATAAAAATCAATAAAACTGCAATTCCGCAAATAAGCGAAAATAATCTTCCTGTGAAAAATATTCTTTCCGGGAAACTTTTATATAAAATTATATAATCATCTTTATCATAAAATTCTCCTGTCAATCTGCCCAATAAATAATCAAAGCTGTAAAATGAAAAAAGAGCATAAAACCAAAAGTGAGGTTTTGTCCTTTGTAATGGATCAAATTTATTTATAGGCAGATTCATCGTTCTTGCCATCTGAGTTTTTTCATCACGCGCATAGCTGTATGGTAATCCTGCTGAAATTACTTTTATCCCGATTTCAAGATATAAAACTATAAAAATAAATATGAATGAATATATTATAAAATTTTTCATTTGGATTTTTTAATTCTAAAGTTTCTCATCATATTTTAAATTTTTGCTGTTCTCTGCTGGTTTGTTAAAATAAAAAATATTTTTAATTATCAGCCGTAATATATTTTTCAAATGCGAAAAAATATATTTTTTATCATACTTCAATACTCCTTTTAATATAATAATCATTTTTTTCAAGTTCGATTCTTTCCAGTTTATAGGATAATTTTTTTGTTTCCACATAATTATTTTACGAGCTTGTATTCGTTCATCAAGAGGATATTCTTTCGTGTCAAACGGAATATTAAACTCAGAAAAATTCAATCCATCGTATAATTGCCCTGCTTCTTCATATGAAGAATATATATTTGCCGCATTATCCTGTACCCATGTATATGCTTTAGTGTTAGGATAAGGAATAAGAAATGACCAGTTTGTAATATCAAACTTCAATTTTCGTGAAAGTTCAAACGATTTAATAGTATTTTTCAAATTATCTCCAGGAAGACCTATTATAAAAGCTCCTCCAAGTTTTAATCCGTTATTCTTTACAATTTTTGAAGCTTTATAAATTTCTTCAAGAGCTTCTTTCTTGTCTGCATTTTCAAAAACTTCAGGAACCAGTGATTCAACCCCCATATAAATATAATAACAACCTGCAGCTTTCATTTTTTTTATCATTCTGTCAGTGATTCGATCAGCTCTCAACCCGCTGCCTATTCTCCATTTCAAATCTAATTTTTGTTCAATCAATTTATCACAAATTTCTTCTACGCGCTGAATATCATAATTAAAAACAGGTTCTACAACTATAAATTCTTTTATTTTATATATTTTTTTTGCCTGTTTCAATTCTTCTACAACATAATCAGGACTATGCCCTCTCCATTTCCCACCCATAAAAGGATTACAAAAAAAACAATGAAACGGGCAACCTCTGCTTGTCATTAAATAATATTCTTTAATTTCACTGACTCCGTATGCTGTAAAATCTGGAAATGATAATAAATCCAAATTGCTTATCACATCACCTTTTCCATTGAATTTTATTTTTCCTCCATCTCGGTATATCAATCCATTTATATCTTCGAATTGTTTTTGATGAAATAAATCCAAAAATTTCGGAAAAGTTTTTTCAGTTTCACCGCAGAACGCGTAATCAATAAAATCATTTTTACTTAAAATTTCATCTCTCAGATAATATACTTGAGCTCCGCCAAAAACTATAGGCAACCTGAATTTATTTTTTATTTCACGTGCAATATCATATGATTTTTTATAATTATCGCACATTATAGAAAATCCTATAATATCAGGATGAAAATCACTTATAACCTTAAAAGCAATCTGAGCTCTGTCTGCTCCCTTATGTGGTAAATTTTCAAGTTTAATTTCGTGTCCTGATTTTTTAACCATAGATGCCAATGAAGCTAAACCTATATTTAACACTTCATAATCATATGTTTTAATACTAAAAATTACAATGCGCATTACAGACTCATCCCTTCTGATTAAATAATAAAATTTTTAAACTCAATTCCGTTCAATGATTTCATTGAAAAAAAAACTAAGTTCTGATGTTTGAATTTTACTTGAATATCGATATAATTTATCCATTTCATATTTTTCAGAAAAACTATTTCTTGTTCTGACAGCAGTCAATAAGTAGTTTTCAATTTCATAATATTCATTTT
>JAGOBX010000594.1 GCA_017999075.1 Candidatus Babelota bacterium
GTTCACAGGTTCATATAAAAGACACATAATTTTAAGAATCGCGAATGAATATTCATCATCAATAATTTTTGATTGTCTGACTGTATATTCAAAAAAATTATAGATTGTATCAGGCAGCCGCGAGAATTGTTTTTCTTTAAAAGTATTTATGTTTTTTATTATTGCATTCAGAAAAAGCGGCGACCCGTTTGTTTTTTGAAATATCATTGACAATTCGTCATCTATAAGTTCTATATTGTAATTATCAAACAAACTGCGCGTTTCATTTATATCAAAGAATTTCAGTTCGATATCCAGAAAGTTTTTTTTATCATAAAACATTCTTTTCAGTTCAAAATATAAATCTGTTTTACGCAATGAAACCAGAAAAAATATATTTTTAGGGATATCGCCAAACGGAAACACGGATGATAAATCCGCGGTATTAATATTTTCTAAGCCGTCGATTACAATAACTTCTTTATTTCCGTTTGCGCTTGTTATTTGAGCGGATACTCTGTTTATCACATAATAATAATTATTCTCGATTTCAATTTCATTTGCTGATGTTTTAGGTATAAATCTGTATTTTGAACATAATTGTTCAGTCAACGATAATAATGCAGTAGATAGTAACGCGCCGCTTTTTGAACTGTTGAAAAAAAAACGCGGATAATTTCTGTTTGCAGTCAAATATGCGGCAAGCGCGCTTTTCCCTGCGCCAGGCATACCAGCCAACAATATGAACCCTGAATCATTTTTATCTATGAATGAATTTATTTCATTGATTGTTTCGGTTCTGCCGATAAATACCGCTGTTTTATCCGCTATAATATTCTGCTGTTCGATATAATGCCGCGAATTATGCTCGACATTAATTATATTTGATTTTAGCAGCCGTTTGTCAAATACGGATTCAATAAGTTCAGATACAGAAGTTACTCTTATAATTTCTTTTTTTGTTAAACTGATTGTATTAGCGGCAGGTATGATAATTTTTTCAATATCAGCGCGTTCCTCTTCGATAAACTTTATTTTTTCAATATTATATTCTATCCGTTCAATTTTTCCGTGTTCATTTAAAACACCGGAAAAAACTGTATTTTCAGGCACAGGAATTTTGAAAACATACGCTATATAGGTTATAAGCGCGGCAAAAGATACGGATTTTCCGTCAATAACAACAAGCGAATTATTATAGCTTTTGATTTCATTGTCAAAAATAAAATCATTGTAATCAGGAGTATGTCTGATATTAAAATTATGGAAAATATAATCGGCTGCCGCTGTAATCGCATTTGTTACAGCGCTGATATAATTCTGCGTAAAATTATGGAAAATTTTTTTTTGGAGATCGCGGCGTTTGTAGATGCAGAAAGTATCGCATACGCATTCATTCAATGAATCGATATAAATTATGTATTTACAGCAGAATCGAAGGTCAGTCAATTACTGTTACTCCCCATTCGCGAAGAATGTTTAAAGCGGTTTCATTGAGTTGCGCTGTTTCGCCGCGCGCCTGCAGAAAATCATAAAATCGCGTTATTCCGTTAATCAGCGATTCGCAAGGATTATTTTCGCCTAATTCTTTTTTTAATTCAGTAATCATCTTACTGTATCGTTTCAACTGATAATATTTATGCGCTTGCGGATATTTCTTTAAATTAAGCGCAGGCGTATCAGCAGCCGCAGCATACAATATTTCATTTGACGAACCAGTATAAAAATCAGAAACGGCGTTTATAAAACGCGCGTCAGTATTAATATTACTGTTAGAACGAGCATATTCTTTAAGTGATTTGATACTTTCAAGTTCGAGCCGTCTGAACATTTTAATTTCGTCAGATAATTCCGATGATTCTGAATTTGCCGGTAAACTGTTTTGATAATCATTAATTTTTTTTATCATTTCAGCGTCAAATAGCGCGATATGCTTTTCAAGGATCACCGCGCCCGCGATAAAAATATTCCAGGTTTCCAGCATAAATTCATAACCTAATACGGATTTTTCTCTGGTAATAAGTAAATCGCCTTTGTCTGCAAAAGCAGTTTCTATTGATATTGGCAAATATTCATATATAAGTCCGGTCTTATCAATGCCTGTGATAACGACAATACGGCTTTTATTCTTGTTTTGATTTAAAATATCAGCGTTCACGGTTTTCCAAATCTGAAACGGCTTAATATCATTCGGCTGGAATTGCTGCTTTTTTGAAATATTCTTTGATGATAATAACGCGGCTGTCTGCGCCGGCATTTTCGTATTCTGCTTTAATTGCGCGGCAATTTCAGTATTTTTTTTGAAATTTTCTGATAGCATCCGGCAATTATCGCACACGCTTAAATGCGCGGCAATTTCAGCGTTAATTTTGCCATTTACGAATTCTAAAATATCCTTTTCATCAGGGCAGTAATTATACTCGATTATATGATTTACCATTTTTTGCTCCTGTTTTTAAATACGCTATATTTATTTTTTTATCTTATCGTTTGAATATTATGTTTTTTCCTTTCTAATTAATATTAAACATCTAC
>JAGOBX010000593.1 GCA_017999075.1 Candidatus Babelota bacterium
CCCCAGTTTGTTGCATTTAATACTAAAGCTATCCAAACTCCTATTTTCGGAATCATTCCAAGTATCCCTGAAAAAATTCCGAGCTGAACATTTATACCGACAAGCGGTATTGCAATAAAATTAGCAAGCATACCTGCTACCGGAAATTTTGTGAAATACCACGCTGATAAAGGTATCATCATACCTATTTGAATGGCAAATTGAGCTGATAAAAATTGTCTGAAATTATTTGGTATTGATTGATACCCTATACTCCCGATTACAGGATATTGTTCATCAAGTTTTTTTAGTAATTTTCCTACAATGAAGATTACTGCTACTGCCGGAAGATAAAAATAAGGATTTACAAATAAAAACCAATCGTATATTACAATTAAGAAAAATCCTATGAAAATCAGTATGCCCCAAATAAATACAAGCCCGCGCAGTTTTATTAATTGCATGTCAACAGGTTTTGTTAATAATACAAGAGCTAAAACAGCTCCGAAAGATAATGAAAATGAAGGGGAATATATTACAAGCGGGCTTTTAAGCAGAATTAGAAAACCTGCGGCTCCTATTGAAAATATTGCCGAAGCTCTTAACCCTCTTGAAGAATAAACGAGTGTCAATACAGCTATGCTGTTCATTAAAGTCGCGCGCGTGCTTGATGGCGCAGCTCCGGTAATAATACAAAAAATCACCAACCCCAATACAAGAATAGGAGCAAACACTTTTCTGTGAATTTTTAAAGCTGAAAAAATTCCGAATAAAAATATTGTTATTATAGTAACATGAAGTCCTGATACTGCAAGAACATGTCCGACTCCTGACCATTGGAACTGAACAGTAATTAATTGGCTGTTTTTATCTTTTGTAGCGTCATATTGAGACAAAAAATCATTCAGAATTTTAGGGTCGTCTTTAATTAAAGATTCTTCAAAATATTTATAGTAGTCGTTTAAAATAGTGGGCATATTCTGAAGACCTCGTTTAAGCCCTAAAGTAATTCCGCTTAAAAATGCGGATTCCGGATAGGGCATGGTCAATTTAAACGTTGTAAGCATTTTCCGTTTTACTGATAAGGAAAATTTTGTTAGTAAATATAAAGGATTGTATTTCTCTTCGTTTTCTTTATATGTTTTTTTTTCTTGCTCATCAAAAAGCAGAGATTCATCTAAAATAGTCATTCTGTCAGGATTAAACATCATGGCATAAACGTTTGATGCGTTTGCCTGTTCTCTTGCATCATATCCATACGGGTCGGATTTATCTCGCGGAGCAACAAGTTTTCCTGTAACCCTTACTATTTTTCCGTAAACTTCAGGCACTGAAAATTCTGTCCATATAGGATTAACGCTGTCTCCGGTTTTTGCCTTGCGTTTGATTTGCACTACAAAATCGCCGCCTGCCACTTTTTTGTATTTATTTTCGACTTTCATTTTTTTGATTAGATACGGTTCTATGGTAACTTTTGTTTTATCATAAAAAACGTCAGGGTCTCCTGAAATTTTTCCGATTATTTGATAAACAGGGGCATTTCTTTCAAATCCTTCAGATGCAAATTGAGATATATGATTTGGATCTGAAAAATTATGATGATGTGTGTATCTTGCATAACCGAGTAAAAATGAACCTATAAGAAAAAACGTCATTACAGTAGAATCGGAAATTGTCAGGTTTTTTCGCTGAATTATATGAAGGATTATTCCTATAAGAATAAATATTCCTGATGTTCCATATATCATATTTACATAAGTTATATTTACTGAAAAAGCTGTTGCTGCAATTATACCTAAAATGTAAAGCCAGCAGAAAGCCATTATTTTATTAAATTTCATGGTTAATAACTCCTTTGTTTCATATAATTCTTAAAAAATATTAAGACTTCATATTTTTTATATATTCCGTTGCCTGTTAATTGTTAAATTTATTTTTATTCGTCTCCGCCAGATAATTTGTCTTCATAATCAGGATTGTTTTTACTTAATGTTTGAACAGTAGGGTAAAATTTTTTATTGATTACAGATATGGTTTCCGGTCTGTAATTTTTATTAAATGCTATCACAATTAATCCGATTAATAAAGAACCTAAAATAGTTATAATTAAAGCTTTTTGACTTCCATCTCCCATAAATAATTATCCTCCTCAAAAGTTTTATTGCGCGGTAAATTGCAACGCAATTGTATGATTAGATTAAAATAATTAGCCTGAAAAAATGAAATACATTATTGATTCATAAATACTCTAATAATACGAGAATACAGTATATTATTAAAAATTAATATAGTCAAGTAATTTATTTTTGAATATTTTGTAAATCCAAAATCTATGAGTAAAATAAAAATTAAATATTTTGTAAATGATTTTATAAGAACTTTGATAAATATTTTTTTATTGCTGCCGTGAAAAAATATAATAATAATATTTGACAAATAAAATAAGAAAAATAAAATATAGACTTAAATTTTAAAAAAAATAATAAGTTTAAATTTGATGAATATGAAATTTTTTAAGAGAAGAGGGGTATGTTA
>JAGOBX010000070.1 GCA_017999075.1 Candidatus Babelota bacterium
GTTCCTGTCCATACTCCATCCAAATTATTAATTAAATATTGAGAATTTAAAATTTCATTCACAAATAATTCTACAGTATCTCCATTTCCGCTTTCGCGCGTAGTTCCTGAAATTGACAATACCTGATAATCAGTATCATAATTATCTGACGGTGAAGTAATTTTGATTTCGGGTGTTCCAAAATAATTAATTGAAACTGTGTCATAAGCACTTCTGTCAAATTTATCTGTCAATTTCAAAGTTATACTATCACCATAATTTATTAACGCGCCTGTTCCGTTCCAAGTTCCGTTTAAACTTGAAATTGAAAATTGGGAATTGACAATTCCGTTTACATAAATTGTTACAGTATCATTAGATTTAGAATTATTAGTAGTGCCGCTAATTGTTATAACGGAAATTAATGTATCGGAATTATTGACAGGAGAAAGAATTTTAACAGACAGTTCTCCATAATAATTCATTATATAAGTATCATAATAATTCCGTCCGAATCTATCAGAAAGTTTAACGGTTACAGAATCATTGTATCCGTTTAATTCCGCTGTTCCGGTCCAATCTCCATTTAAATTTATGATTGAGAATTCAGAATTGAATATGCCGTTCACATAAATTGTTACTGTATCATTTACACGTGTATTATTAGTAGTTCCAAAAAGATTTATACTTCTGACAAAAGTATCTAAATTATCTGAAGGTGCTGTAAGACCAGCCGAAGGTTCAGCAAAATAATTTACAGTTACAGTATCATAATTTATACGTCCGAACTTGTCGGTAAATTTTACAGTAAGGCTATCATTATATCCGGTTAATGACGCTGTGCCAGTCCAGTTTCCGTTTAAACTTAAAACCGAGAATTGAGAATTTAGAATTCCGTTTACGTAAATTATTACTGTATCATTTATTTGAGAATTATCAGATGTTCCGTTTACAATAATTACAGCAGCCATAGTATCATAATTGTTTAAAGGATTTGTAATTAAAACAGAAGGATAAGACAAATAATTTACCGTAACCGAATCATTAACATTTTCATTTAATTCAGGATAAACAGTTACGCTTATAATATTATTCACGCCTGTTAATTTGGCTGTTCCATTCCAAGCTCCGTTATTATTTGCAAGAGTAACAGAATCCTGGAATATTCCGTTAACATAAATCCATAAAGTATCGCCTGATTTTGTATTATAAGTGGTTCCTGATACAAAAATAATCTGAGTTAAAGTATCATATCCTGTTTGGGGAGCAGATATCTCAAGTAAAACTCCGGCAAAATAATTTAAGAATATAGTATCCGAATATATTCTTGAGAACCTGTCTTTTATTTCAGCAACTATAGTATTAGCCTGATCAGTAAAATGAGCTGTTCCTGTCCATACGGCATTTAATCCGGAAATTAAAATTTGCGAATTAAAAATTCCATTCACATAAATCATTACAGTATCGCCTGATTGCGAATTATAACTCGTTCCTGAAACTATAATATCCTGTATATTTGTGTCGTTATTATTTAACGGATGTGTTATAGCAAAAGATAAATAAGGCAAATAATTTACTGTGATTGATGAAGTGTTATATTCGCCAAATTTAGTCTGGACAACCGCAAATACTGTATCAGACTGATTAGTTAAAGTTACTGTTCCTCCAAACACGGAATTTAAAGATGTCACAGGTATTATATTATTTAAAACATTATTAACATATAAAAATACAGTATCTCCTATATTTGTCCAAGCAGTAGTGCCGGAAACCAGTATTTGGTTTACTGTTGTGTCGCATACAAAATTAGAATTAACAGGATTATTTATAAAAATACTTGGATGAGAATAATAATTTCCGAAAATCGTATCATAATAAATTCTGTTAAACCTGTCGGTAAATTTTATTGTTATAACATCAGAATTACCGGTTAATGAAGCAGTACAACTCCACGTTCCATTGAACCCTGAAATTAAAAACCTGGAATTAAAAACTGAATTAACATAAACCTCAACTGTATCTCCTGTCCCGCTTTCAATAGTAGTTCCTGAAATTATTATGGTTTGAACATTGGTGTCAAAATTATTTTGAGGATAAACAATTTCAACTGAAGGAGTTTTAAAATAATTTGCAAAAATCGTATCATAAGAATTACGTCCGAATTTATCAATTAATTTTACAGTAATTGTATCGCCTGTGTTAGCTAATATTCCAGTGCCTGTCCAGTTCCCGTTCAAACTTAAAATTGAGAACTGAGAATGAACAATTCCATTTACGTAAATTATTACGGTATCATTTATTAGAGAATTTGATGTTGTTCCGTTTACTGTTATTAATGAATTCATAGTATCATAATTATTTTCAGGACTAATAATTTTTACGTTTAAAGTACTGAAATAATTTAATACAACCGTATCATAAAAATTTCTTCCAAATCTGTCAGTCAATTTTACAGTTACGGAATCATTATATCCGGTTAAATAGGCAGTGCCTGTCCAGTTACCGTTCAAACTTAAAATTGAGAATTGAGAATTAAAAATTCCATTAACATAAATTGATGCAGTATCGTTTATTTGTGTATTATATGTTGTACCTGACAATATTATTATCTGAACAATTGTATCATAATTATTTTGAGGACTCATAATTTGAATGGATGGTTCAACAAAATAATTCACTGTTATAGTATCATAATTTATACGTCCGAACTGATCAGTAAATTTTACAGTAAGACTATCATTATGTCCTGTTAACACTGCAGTACCTGTCCAGTTCCCGTTTAAACTTAAAATTGAGAATTGAGAGTTTGCAATTCCGTTCACATAAATTGTTACAGTATCATTTATTTGTGAATTAATAGTTGTTCCGCTGACAGTAATTATAAGAGACATTGTTTCATAATTATTTTGCGGACTTGTAATTGAAACTAACGGATTTGATAAATAATTAATCACAACAGAATCGCTGACGGATAAATTCAATCGAGGATATACTGTTACAATAACAGTATCATTGATTCCGGTTAATGCAGCAGTTCCTGTCCAATTTCCGTTATTATTTGAAAGAGTAACAGAATCCTGAAGTATGGAATTGACAAAAATAAATAATGTGTCACCAGTCATTGTATTAAAAGTAGTTCCCGAAACATAAATGATTTGAGTAAAAGTATCATAACCTGTTTGCAGATTGGAAATCTCCACTGAAGGTTGGCCAAAATAATTAATTGTTATTGTATCATAATATGTTCTTCCGAACTGATCCGTAACTTTTGCAGTTATGCTGTCTGACTGAGCTGTCACACGGGCGGTCCCTGTCCATGAGCCATTCATCCCGGTAATTGATATTTGTGAATTAAAAATACCATTCACATAAATTATTACAGTATCGCCTGATTTAGAATTATAAGTTGTGCCGGAAATATTTATATTCTGCTGATTGGTATCGTGATTATTTTCAGGATAACCCAATTCCATAGATAGAGAAGGAAAATAATTTACAATAATATATGCAGTGTCATTTCTGTTAAACCTGTCTGTGACAACTGCATAAACAGTTTCTGTCTGATTATTAAGCGCAGCAGTTCCGGAAAATGTCCCATTAATAGAAGTTATAGTATTAACAGAATTCAAAATTCCATTACAAAAAATATTAACAGTATCTCCGTAATTTGTCTGATAAGTAGTTCCTGAAACATTTATAATTTGAACAATAGTGTCATAACTTAAATTTGATATAACCGGATACGAAACAGAAATTGATATTGACTGATAATAATTTACTGTTATAGTATCGTAAGATGTTCGTCCGAACTTATCCGATAATTTTACTGTTATACTGTCTCCATAACCTGTTAAAACAGCTGTTCCTGAAAAGTTACCGTTAGCAGAGTTTAAAACAAAATAAGTATTTTCCAATGAATTAGTATAAATTGTTACGGTATCACCTATTAAAGAATTCAGCGTGGTTCCCTGAATATACACAATATTCTGTAAAGTATCATAAAAATCAATCGGAGAATTTATATTAACAAAAAGTTCCGGAGAATTATAAATTATCTGATAAGAGTTTGAGTACCAGCTCTGGTTATAAAAACATTTTCCATTTGTTATATGACTGTCAAAGGATGAAATTCTGTAATAATACGTTTCTCCGATAATCAGTCCTGAATCAATAAATTGAGTATCATCAGGATTATGAATTGAAGCAATAATATAATTTTCCCAATTATTTGTATCTGAATAACGGCTTCTGTATAAATTATATCCTGATAAATCAGAATCTGATAAACCCAGTAAATTATTGTATTCATCATTAACAGGTTTTGACCAGCGTATTGATAATTGTCCAGGAACAGAAGTGTCATATCCGGCAAATGATGGAGTTTGAGGAGAAACCGTATCAGAACTGAATAAAGTATCAATTTCCGTTATTCTAAACGGAGTCCACAACACATTACCTGACAAAACTTTAAATTTTGATGATAAAACGGAAGAATCAGAAGTATTCCAATAATTATTTCTGAAATCAAAATTATACAAAACTTCATTATAAACCGCAGAATCAGGATTTGCCGGTGAGCCTGTCCAATTATTTTTTTCAATTGTATCAGCTGAAGATATTCCGGTAATATAATAACCATAAGAATAATTTGAATTCAATGTATTCTGAATAAATTTATTGTTAATAGAATCGTTTATTTGAAAACCGAAACCTGTTCCAGTCAGATTTTCAGAAATATTGTTTGAAACAAAACTATTATAATTTGAATTTGAATTAACATATATTCCGGCAGCAGAATTATATTTTGAATTATTATTTTTAAAATAGTTGTAAGATGATGTGCTGAAATTAAAACCGTAATACGAATTATTGTCTGCAATATTATTATAAATTTGATTTTGGTTGCTTCCCATTATAGTATAACCGTCATAGGAATTATATTTGGAAATATTATCGTGAACTGCTGAATATGATACAGAACTAAGATAAAAACCTCGTCCTTCGCCTTTCTGAACATAATTATATCTAATAACATTATAATTTCCTGAGGATACATACAATCCATTATAATTATTGTAAAACCAGCAATTTTCAATTAAAACTGAATCAGATGATGCAATATAAATTCCTCCGTTAGATGTCTTGCCGTTCACATTAAAATAACATGAAGAAACCACAGAAGTATCCGAATTATCAAAATATAATCCATAACCGCAATCTCTTATTTGAAAATTTCTCACATATATATTTTTTCTGTTTTGAGCATAAATCCCATATAAAGATGCAGTATTAGAATCTCCAGCAGGATCAATCACTGTCAATACCGAATCAGAACCGATTAAAGTAATATTATCGGTATCTATTGAAACCGTTTCAGCATAAATTCCATTGTATATAAATACAGTATCAAAAGGTTCAACCATACTTAATGCTTTATAAATTGTCTGATACGGCAATGTTTCAGAACCGTTTCCTGTCAAGTCATTTCCTGTATCTGAACTCACGTACCATTTAGGACCATTATAATTTTCTACAGGAATAATAGATTTTGTATCAGAATACCAGCTTTCATTGTTATACAAAACCGAATTATTATAATGACTGTCAAAAACTGTTATGCGGTAAACATAGTTTGTTCCGTTTAGAACGTCAGTATCAATCCACTGACGTAAATCCCTGTCAGCAGTATAAACAACATTAATGTACCAGTTTGCAGTGTCAAAATTAGTGTTTAATCCGCTGACATTAGATTTGAATATATGAAATCCAGCCCATCCAGTATTATTATTTGTTATTGCTGAACCGTCATAATTGTATGCAGGAGTGTCCCACTGAATAATTACCATTCCTGAATCTTCTGAAATCGAAGTGATTTGAATTGCAGCAGGAACTACAGTATCATAAGTCAAATCAGTATCAAGTTCGTTAAACCTGAAAGGAACAAAGGAAATTCTGTGAGGATAGTTTCCATTAATCCTGTTATAAATTCTATCTGTATCAGTGCTGCCGAAATAATTGTAACTGAAATCAAACTGATTATCAGAAGCATTGAAAATTCCGGTATCTGAATTTACAATGTTATTATTTATTACTGAATCATAAGAACAGTTAGTTCCTATATAAACTGCATAACTGTCATTCGACTGAATTTTGTTGTATCCTATTTTGTTGTTTCCGGAATTAGCCAGATAAATTCCGACTCCGTTGATTCCGGCACCATCGATAATCATATTTTCCAAAACAATATTTGAATATCCGTTTTGTAAATGCAATCCTGCACCGGAATTATTTTTTATGGTGTTAAACCGTAATATATTAGTTTCACCGTTATTTAAAACCAAAGCGTTTCCAAAATTATTCTGTATCCAGTTAGAACTCAATAAACCGCTGTTAAATGAAATTAAATTCAATGCAGTATTAAAAGAATTATTTATGATATTTTCAATAATAAAATTATCAGTATTTAAAATAGAAGAATAGGAATCAAATAATATTGAATAATAATTATTATCAAAAACAGATAAAGTCGTATAACTGTTTTTACATCCATAAAATGCCAGAGCTTTGTAATTATTCGTAAATGAGGTGGTTACTATATATACCGTGTCGCTGTTTTGAACAATGATTCCTGCATTTGAAGAATTTCCGCAATATGAAACATATATAGAATCAAATCTGGTATTATCCGAATTAAATAAATGAACGCCTGTTCCACATTCAGTAAGAGTAAAATACTGGAATCTTACATTCGTAACATTGCAATAAATTCCGGTCAATCCCGGAGTAGATGAATCTCCTGAAGGATTAATAACAGTAGCATCTCTTGACTCGCCTTTAATCCATAATCCTGTATCATCAGTGATATAAATTGTTTCGGTATAAATTCCATTAAACAGATATATGGTATCATATCCGTTGTCAGGATTCAAATAATTCAGAGCATATTCAATTTTATTAAAAGCAGTAGACGTATCATTTTTAGAAGGATTGCTGCTGTCGCCCGAATTAGAAACATATACAATCATGCTTCCTGTATCTTGAAAAACATAGATGAAACTGTCTGTTCCTGAAGTATAGTAATTCCAATAAGATGCTATACTGTCACCCACGCCGTCGTTTATACCAAGTTTAATATAATTTATTCCGAATCTTAAATTATTCGTTTGAACAATGTAATACTGTGAATCATTTCTGCAGGAAACATCATATTCAGGAGAACTGAAATCTGAATTATTATCAATCAGCAGATGAATATCAGTCTGCGGATTTAAATCTGCATCAGAATAATTCCAATTTAAAACAAAAGTATCATTTTTGTTAAACCGCAAATTAATGTTAGGAGTATATCCGTTTAAAGTCAAATTGTTTGCAACCGGAGAAATATTAGATCTGGCTGCAAAAGGATTACTGTCTCCGAAATATCCTATATAATAAACTGCATTATTATTATCGGCAGAATTATCAAAATCCAAATCAACATTTTCAGGACATATTCCGGTTTCATTTGTTATACTTGAAAAACCAGATCCATAATAAATGTTTCCTGCGGGTAAAGAATCATAATAATTATTTTTTAAAGATACTGCATTAAACAGATTGGTTGATAAACTGTCATAAAATATATTGTTAAAATAATACGTATCATTTGCAGAATTCGAAGTAACCGAACTATAACACGATAAGAATAAATTATTATATATACCAACTTTTATAGAAATTCCACCGGTAAAATTTAATGCATTGTTTGATATATTTTCAAATGTGTTATTTACAATAAAAGTAGTATCGGCGCTTCCTATACTATATGATACCGCATTATATACATTTTTAAAATAATTATTCAATACTTTGTCGCTTTCATATATTTTCACAGCATCTGAAGAAATATTCAAAAATTTATTGTTAAAAAATTTTGAATTTCCATATAACCCGTCAACTCCATAATAACAATTTATAAAATTGCAATGTTTTATTATTGAATTGGAATTTGAAGAAGCATTAATAAAATCTACAGCTTTATAAAAATTAACGAAATCACAATTTGAAATATATAAATTATCAAGAGGTTCAGGTGCAATGCTGTTTGCTGCAAATAAGATATTATCAGTATTTGAACTGTCTGCTCCGGTAAAATAAAATCCTCCAACTCTTACACCTGGTTTAAAAATTACACGTATTCCGGAATTAAAAAAGAATTTAGGTTTTGTATCATTTATTTCATCATACCCTGAATGAAACAGTTTTGAAATTATAAGCATTCCTGTATCAAGATAAAGAGTATCGCTTACAGTATAAGAATCTGAAGAATGAGAATATACAACAATTGTATCGAATCCATTATTAGGATTTAATAGGTTTAGTGCTGCTGCAAGAGAAGGAAATGCTGTAGCAGTATCTCCTGAAGCAGGGTTGCTCGCATTACCTAAATCACTTACATAAACTTTTATGCTGCCTGTATCGTAAAACTGCGGAGTATTTACTTTAAACGAATTTGAATACCAGCTTTTATTATAAAACTGCTGATTCGCGTAAACATGAGAATCATAGGCTGAAATTTTATAATAATATGTTTCACCTGAAGAAACAGTATTGTCAGTAAAATTAGTATCATCTGCATTATAGAATGTATTTACTAAATATGGCTCCCAATTATTCGTATCACTTTGAGTAAAACGGTATAATGTGTATCCTGCAATCTGCGTATCTCCTGAAGTTAAAATTCCTCCTTCTTCTTCATTTACAGGTTTACTCCAAACTAAAGTAACCTGTCCGTAAACCGAACTATCGGCATTTAAAATTACAGGCGATGCAGGCGCTACAGTATCAGCATTTAAAGAAGTATCTATTTTTGAAGTCCTGTAAGGAACAAAATCAATTTTATCAGCTTGAACTCCGCCGATCATATTTCTTATTATTGAAGAATCACTTGTTCCCCAATAATTATATTCAAAATTTATAACTGATGCAGATGCTGAAGTAACAGCCATATTAGGCGAATGCATAGACGGAATAATAACATTTTTCTGGAATGTATCTCCTGAACCTGCAGTATAATTTATCTGGTAATTGGCATTTGAATCAAAAGTATTCTGAAATACATAACAGTTGGTGCCTGCGCTGCCAAACTCTATTCCATAACCCGCATTATTTTTAATTATATTACGTTCAATACGCATATCGCTGAAAAATACCATACTTATACCGTCAATACCGTTACGATATATCAAATTATCAGTAATATTGTTGCTTATAGCAGTATTTATCATTATGCCATCTGATAAATTGTAACAGATATTATTTCCGGATATTAAATTGCTGTCGCTTGAAGAAATCATATTAAAACCATACTGTCCATTACTGTAAATATTGTTGTTCACAAATTTATTGTTCAAACTTGCCGACAGATAAAATCCGTCCCACGTATTGGTTTCAGAAATATTATTATAAAAATAGTTTGAATCGCTGTTATTGTTTAAAGAAAACCCGTCAGAGGATACTGATGCTCTGTTTCCTGTAAACAAATTTGAATCTGCGTTATCCATCATAAATGCGGCCTGATTAGTATTCCCTGAACTTATATTATATTGAAATATATTGTTAAACGAACCAGAAATCCAGAAACCGTATCCTGCTCCTGAAGGTATATAACAATTTGAAATGATATTCCCTGAAGCGCCGTTCTGTAAATACATTGCGCTGCCGCCGTTAACAGAACCGTCAAGTTTAACAGAATCTATCACAGATGAATCCACATTATTAAACCAGATATTATTTCTTCCATTTGTAACCCGAATATTTTTCAAGTATAAATTTGATTTGTTTAAAGCATAAATTCCGCGCGCTGCCTGAGCTGTTGTATTATTGAAATTTATTATTGTTGACACAGAATCAACACCTATAACTGAAATGCAATTTGTATCTATAACAAAAGTATCATTTTCAAGATATGTGCCGGCATCAATATAAATTGTATCTCCTTCAGTTAAGAATCCTTCGAGATCGTTTAAAAACCGTTTGGGTGAGAATTTTGATACGCCATAATTTGAGCTTGAACCAAAAGCATAACAGAACGAATCTCCTGAAACAGAAGTATCGTTAATATACCAGACATTCGGCTGATTGGTGTCAATCCCGCCGTAATGATAAACTTTCATTGAATTGGAATACCATGATTCATTGTAAAATTTCTTCCCAGAATTCAAATGCGAATCAAACGCGGTAACTCTATAATAATAAGTCTCACCTGAACTCACACTGTAATCAATATAAAAATTCGGTTTATAACCCGATGATACTATTATGGTATCATATAAAAATTTATACCAGTCGCCTGTATCTTCGTTTACATCAAGCTGATTTTTTAATGCTCTGAAAATATGGAATCCTGAAATATGCTCGTTATTATCATAATTTAACGATTGTCCAAGTTCATCTATTACAGGAGTATCGAAATATATAACTATAAATTGCGTTAATACCGTATCATATGATGTTATTGTCATTGTATTAGGAGCAACAGTATCTGCGCCTGTTGCTGTGTCAATTTCAGAAAACCTATATGGCGACCATATAACTTTACCGCTAATCCCATTTATTTTCAAGGCTAATCCTGAAGAATCTGCAGTTGACCAGTAATTATTCCTAAAATTATAAGTTGTATCATTACTTGTATTAATTAACACTGCAGAATCAGGAAAATATGGCGATGGAATAAAATTATTAGATATAAATGTATCCGCTGACGACATTCCTGTAATATAAAAACCATAATTGAAATTTGAATCAACAGTATTTTGAGAAAAATAATTATTATCAGAACTGCTAACACAAATTCCATAACCGTTTACTGTTTTATTGTTAGAAACCATATTATTGGTAATTATGTTATGGGATGATGTATCAAGAAAAATTCCAATATTTGAATTATACCGAGAAATATTGTCTGTTATTGTATTATTATTGCTTTCGATCAAATAAATTCCATAATTCGCGTTAAATTGAGACAAATTATTTGAAACAGTATTGTATTCAGAAACATTTAACCTTATACCTCTATAATTATTGTATTCTGATATGTTATTAGATATAGTACAATTATTAGAATAATCAATAAAAATACCATTATTACTGTTATAC